>CAJYSL010000358.1 GCA_913777515.1 uncultured Mucilaginibacter sp. | reverse complement strand
GGAAACAATGTTACAAACAAGTGATATGCTTAAGTGCCTTAATTGTTACCTTTGCCCAACTATACTACTTTAAACATGGATGCTGAACAACAACTCTCAGTGCTGCTCCAGGATGACCGTTTAGCTGACGATCTTAAACATATAGCTCATAAAGTACTTAATCATGAGCGTATTACCTTCGATGAAGGAGTAACACTATACCAAAAAGGAGAATTAGGTTATTTAGGTGTTTTAGCCAATTACATACGCGAAAAGCGTCACGGCGATAAAACTTATTTTAACCGCAATTTCCATATCGAGCCAACCAACCTTTGTGTGTATGACTGCAAGTTCTGTTCTTACTCGCGTTTAATTAAACAACGTTCGGAAGGATGGGAATACACCATGGACGAAATGCTCGACATCGTGAAAAAATATGATAACGAGCCGGTTACCGAAGTGCATATTGTCGGGGGCGTACTACCGCAATACGACATGCCTTTTTACCAGCAACTATTCAGCTCCATCAAAGCCCATCGCCCTGATTTACACGTTAAGGCCTTAACGCCGGTTGAGTATCACTACATATTTAAAAAAGCAAAGGTAGATTATACCACCGGTATGCGCCTGATGAAGGAAGCTGGATTGGAATCGATGCCGGGTGGCGGTGCCGAAATATTTCATCCGGAAATACGCGAACAGATTGCGAAAGACAAATGCACCGGTGAACAGTGGTTGCAAATACACGAAGAGTGGCACAAGTTAGGCATGCGCTCAAACGCTACGATGTTGTACGGCCATATTGAGGAATACCGTCACCGTGTAGACCACATGGAACAACTGCGCCAGTTGCAGGACCGCACCGGTGGGTTTCAGACTTTCATCCCACTAAAATTCCGTAATAAAGACAACCAGATGTCTAACGTGGCTGAATCATCTGTCATCGAAGATTTGCGCAATTACGCTATTGCCCGTATCTACCTGGATAACTTTGACCATATTAAAGCCTACTGGGCAATGATTAGCCGCACTACGGCGCAGCTTTCGTTAAATTTTGGGGTGGACGATATTGATGGTACGCTCGATGATACGACCAAGATTTACTCGATGGCCGGCGCAGAAGAGCAACATCCAGGAATGAGTACTAAGCAATTAGTAGAACTCATTAAACAGGTTGGCCGTCATCCTATAGAGCGCGATACGCTTTATAACGTGGTTACTGATTATATGGATTACCAGTTTCCGGAAGAAACCAAACCTCAATTTTACAAGCTGCCGGTTATCAACTAAACAATGACAGAAAAAACACTATACATCGTACGCCACGGGCAAACTGATTTAAATAAACAAGGCATTGTGCAAGGCCGCGGAATGAACACCGAGTTAAACAGCGAAGGCCGCCTTCAGGCCGAAATGTTTTACAATGCCTACAAGCACATACCGTTTGATAAAATTTACATATCAGAACTCAGGCGTACGCAGCAAAGTGTTCAGCAGTTTATTGATGCCGGTTTACCATACGAAAAACTTTCGGGACTGGATGAGTTAGCCTGGGGTAAGTATGAAGGTCAGCCGAGTACGCCTGAAACTAAGTCGGCATTCCTAAAAATTATGCGTGAGTGGACTTCAGGTAATCTGGACGCAAAGTTTGAGGGTGGCGAAAGTCCCAATGAGGTAAAGCAACGCCAGGATCAGGCACTTCAGGTCATCATGAGCCATCCCGAAGAAAAAAACGTACTTATCTGTATGCACGGCCGCGCCATGCGATTATTTTTGTGTTTGCTTACCGGAAAGGCGTTAACGCATATGGAGGAGTTTCCGCATCAAAACCTGGTTTTATACAAAGTTACTTTTGATGGCGATCGGTTTACCATAACCGAATTTAATAACGCCATCCATCTTAAAATTCATTAAGCTAATTCTTTGAAAAAAATACGTATTTCGGCTGTTAGTTATACTAACACCAAACCTTTTCTATATGGCCTGCAGCATACTGATATTATTAATCAGATTGACTTAAGTCTGGACATTCCTGCAGATTGCGCCCAAAAACTCATTGATGACCAGGTAGATATCGGCTTAATCCCGGTAGCTGCTACTTTGAACTTACCCGAATGGCACCTGGTTTCTGATTATTGTATCGGCGCGGTAGGAGCAGTGAACTCTGTTTTCGTCTTTAGTAACTGCCCGATTGATGAGGTTGAAGTGTTGCAATTAGACCCCGAGTCTCGCTCCTCTAATAACCTGGCACGTGTGCTTTTGAAAAATTACTGGAAATTGAATCCGGCTTTAGTCACTAACGCTGATGATTACGGAAAATCTCAGGATACCAATACCGCTTTTGTGCAGATAGGTGACCGTACCTTTGGCAAGGCCGACAGCTATCGTTACGTGTATGATCTGGCCGAAGAATGGACTAAATTCACCGGCTTACCTTTCACTTTTGCAGCCTGGATAGCCAACAAGCCCATACCTCAGTCCTTTATCGAAACCTTAAATCTTTCCTTACAATATGGACTCGACCATCGTGATGAGTTATTTAAAGAGATGCCTATGCGCAATGACTTTGATATCAAAGATTATCTGATGCATAAAATTGATTACCTGCTTTCTGATAAAAAGAAGGAAGCACTGTATCTTTTCCTGGATTACATTAAAAAGCTTAATTAATTATCGATTATTTATCAATTTGATGTTTTTGGTGTCAATTAAATTGATTAACACTTTCTATGTTAACAATATGTTATTTAAAAGGCATTATAATCGATTAAATTTTAAAAAGATAAAATACAGGTGAGTATTTTATGAAATTATTATAAAAATTCAAAAATGTTTATCATTTTGATACTTCTTACGTAAATTTGTTGCGGATTTAAAATTGAAGACAACGAATTTAAAATAATATGAAAAAGATAACATTACTGAGTGCCTTATTTGCCATCTTGAGTTTAAGCACATTTGCTGCTGACGGTGGTAAAAAAAATGATGATGTAAACAAAGTCCCTTATTTTGTTTTACGTCAGTTTGAGTCTGAGTTTGTTGACGCTAAAGACATGACCTGGACTGTTAACGAAAACTTTGACAAGGTTGAATTTACAGTTGATAACGTTAAAATGTCAGCCTACTACGATACTAATGGTAAATACATCGGCCACACCGAAACAGTAACCTACAACGTATTACCAACTCACGCAAAAAAACAAATTGCCCGCGAATACGAAGGTTTCCACGTAAAAGAGTTGATTCGTTTTCAGTATGCAGAAACGCCAACGTCAGCGTTAACCCGCTTAGCTGCATCTAACGTTAACGACGATGAGGTTTACTTGTTAACTATCTATAAAGCCGATAAAGAGGCTACCTTACGCATCAGCCCTACATCTGCTGTTGAAGTACTTTCAAAGAACTAATAAATACTGATTAGTTTGGTTTTTAGGCCGCACCTTTGGGTGCGGCTTTTTTGTTTGTAGCAAGCTCTACAACTTATTTGTTAAAACAACATTCGCTTTTTCGGTCTTATAAATATCACAACCAACGCGTTTATATATGCCGAAAACAATTATAGTATCAAACAGACTACCCGTTAAGATAAAAGAGATTGACAACGAATACCACCTGGTTCCGAGCGAAGGCGGTTTGGCTACCGGCTTAGGAACCGTATATAAGCAAAACGGAAATGTTTGGATAGGATGGCCCGGACAGGTTATTGAACCCGAAAAAACAGAACAGGTAACTGAGCAGTTAAAAGAACTTAGCTTATTGCCCGTTTACCTGACTCA
>CAJYSL010000357.1 GCA_913777515.1 uncultured Mucilaginibacter sp. | reverse complement strand
TAATAAAACAAGCGATACATTACAAGTATTGTTTGTTACAAATACCTGCTGCGATGAGTGAACAAACGGCTACCCTGTCTTACCCCAAACACTACTTACGGTTTGCCGTGGGTATGGTATTTTTTTTACCGGGACTAATATTTGCCAGTTGGGCATCGCGAATTGCTACCATACAGCAAACTTTAAACTTATCTGATGCTGCCTTAGGCGCCATCCTTTTTTCGATACCTGTTGGGCTGATGGCCTCATTGCCTTTAGCCGGGTGGATGATATCGCACATTGGCAGCCGCAAGCTGGCTATTATCGGTATTATTGCTTATGGTATAGCGCTGATTGGATTGGGTTACGCGCCTAATGTTACTGCGCTGGTTGCCTGCATGGTGTTTTACGGGTTTGCAAGCAATACCGTTAACATCGCCGTAAACACCCAGGCCGTAGCTACCGAAAAGTTTTACGGTAAGCCTATCATGGCCTCTTTTCACGGTTTGTGGAGCCTGGCAGGCTTTGCCGGGGCAGGGATAGGTACATTTATGATAGGCAAAGGCATTATCCCTTTGCACCATTTTGTTTACGTTGCATTAGCGGTTGTTGCCGGCTTACTGGTTTGTCAGCGCTACCTGTTTAACGATAGTTCATCGGGCGATACCGGACCGGCTTTTGCCCTCCCCGACCGTCCTTTAATTAAATTAGGCATCATTGCCTTTTGTTCCCTCATTTGCGAAGGCGCCATGTTTGACTGGAGCGTTATCTACTTTAAAAAAGTAATACATGCCGAAGCCGGATGGATGGCCGCAGGTTACACCTCGTTTATGTGCACTATGGCCTTGGGCCGCTTTATAGCCGACTGGTTTGCCGAGCGTTTTGGCTTAAAGCAAACGTTGCAGCTAAGCGGGCTACTTACTGCTTCTGGGTTAATGGTGGCAGTTATATTCCCGCACTTATATACTGCCATGATAGGCTTTTTGCTGGTGGGCTTCGGCGTATCCTCAGTAGTTCCTATGGTTTACAGCATGGCCGGGCGCTCCAAAACCATGTCGCCCGGGTTGGCCCTGGCAGCAGTATCTACCATTGGCTTTGTGGGCTTTTTGGTTGGTCCGCCGGTTATCGGCTTTATAGCAGGTGCGTTTAGCTTGCGCGTAAGCTTTGTGCTAATTGCCGTGATGGGCTTGTGTGTAACGGCCTTATCCAGCAAACTTAAACTTTAAGCTATTACCGTATAGTTTTCATAATCCGGCTCCAACGGACTTTATTGAGCAGTGTTGCCGACGAATCTGTACTGAACCAGGTAATCATGGCTTTACCTACCACGTGGTCTTCGGGTACATATCCCCAAAAGCGCGAATCGAGTGAGTTGTGGCGGTTATCGCCCATCATCCAGTAATAGTTCATTTTAAAAGTATAATGGTCGGCCGGTTTATTGTTAATTAACACTTTACCGTTGCTGACTTCTACACGGTTACTTTCATATAATTCAATAGCCCTGCGGTAAAGCGCCATGGTCGAGTCGTTTAGGGCGATAGTCATACCGCGTTTGGGCATCACCAGCGGGCCAAAGTTATCGATATTCCAGGCAAACTTAGGGTTATGCGGAAATACCTCGGCGTCGTAGTGACCTGCCGGGTCATTGATGAGCGTTACTTTTTTAATGTTACTGTATTGCTTAAATGCAGCCAAGCTTTGTTTAGGTATGTTGATGATAAGCGATGTATCACTTAATTGCTGCAATACCTCCATACGGAGTTCCTGCAATAACTTGGGATTAAGCGTATTGCCGTCGGTGGTTACCTGGTAAGTAGTTTCCTGGTCTGGCGCTTCGGCGGCCGGCTTACCGTTAATAAAAACACGGCCGTTGACGATGCGCAATTCATCGCCCGGTGTAGCCTGACAACGTTTAATTAAGTTGGTACGAACATCTACCGGGCGGTCATACGCAGGGTCGGCTTCTTCGGGCTTATTAAAAACTACGATGTCGCCTTTTTTTATTTCGGACAAGCCGGGCAAACGGAAATAAGGCAGCTTGATGCCGTCCCAGTAAGTTTTGATATTGTTGCTGGTTACTGTCGACTCTAAAAACGGCACGGCAACTGGTGTCATGGGCATGCGAGGCCCATAGTGTATTTTACTTACAAACAAGTAATCGCCGGTAAGCAAGGTACCTTCCATCGAGCCAGAAGGTATGGCGTAGGCAGAAAATAACAAACCACGCACCAGCGTTGATGCCACCAGGGCAAACAAAATGGCATCAACCCACTCGCGTGTTTTAGACTTTTTTACTTTAGACGACGCATTACGTTTAAACCGGTTGAACAGGGACATATAGGCAGCATTTTAGGTGATACAAACCTATGACTTACTATGCCTTAACTTGTTACAAAAAAAAATTTACTTTTTAGCCGTGTTTAAATCCTGGTCGGTCGGGTTTAAAATATACTCATGACTTTCGCCGGCATGGCGCAGTATAAATTTAAGGCGTTCTTTCGGTATGGATATGTCTAAAGCCAGGGTAGCAATTACATCGGGCAGATTTTCCATGATGGTAGGCACATGGCTGCTCTCGGGTAAATCAACCAGGATGTCATCGCCCGTTGGTTTAATTTTCCAGTCCTTTATCTGCGCATTATTCAATACTTCAATCCACTTTTCCTGATAAGCATTCATCTTTATTACGTTTTACTCATAAAGCGTTTTGCGTTTAAAATGTTTCGCTAACGGACGGTGACAAATATTGGCAAGCGGTAGCATAAGCAAAGCGTCATACCAAATCAACAATTTGCACGCTAACAATATTAGCATAATTATTTTTACTATTTTTGATATCAGATGTATGCAATTGTTGATATTGAGACCACGGGCGGGCATGCCAGCGCTAACGGAATTACCGAAATAGCCATCTGTATTCATGATGGCAAGGAGGTGGTTCAGCGCTACCAGACTTTAGTTAATCCGGGTAAAGAAATTCCGATTTATATACAAACCCTTACCGGCATCAGCAATGAGATGGTACAGGAAGCGCCTTATTTTAAAGAGGTGGCTTACGATATTTACCACCTTATTCAAGGGCATATCTTTGTTGCCCATAACGTAAATTTTGACTATTCTTTTGTAAAATATCACCTGGCGGCGGCCGGGTACGATTTGCAATGCGCTAAGCTTTGTACCGTACGTTTAAGCCGTAAAATCTTACCGGGCAAAACATCGTATAGCCTGGGTAAGCTTTGCCACCAGTTAGGCATTGGTAATTCGGCCCGGCACCGCGCCGCAGGCGATGCTGACGCCACGGCTGAACTGTTTTCGCTGCTGCTGGAAAACGACCTCAACCAGCACATTCCCGAAGCTTTAAAGCAACGCTCAAAAGAGCAGGTGCTGCCCCCTAACCTGCACCGCAGTTTTATTGATAAGTTGCCGCCTACACCGGGCGTGTATTACTTTCATGACAATAAGGGCAAGGTAGTTTATGTAGGCAAAGCGGTAAACATCAAGAAACGGGTGGCCAGCCATTTTAGCGGTAATAACTCCGGTGCGCAACGGCAGGACTTTATGCGCAACATTCACCAAATCAGTTTCCAGGAGTGCGGCACCGAGCTGATGGCCCTGCTTACCGAGGCTGTAGAGATTAAACGCCTTTGGCCCAAATTTAACCGCTCGCAAAAAAAGCTGGAATTTAACTTTGGCCTATACACCTACGAAGACCAGCGCGGTTACCTGCGCATGGCGGTTGATAAGCGCCGTAAATACTCGGCCCCGGTACACACCTGCAGCTCACTGCTCGAAGGGCGGAATGTTTTATTAAAGCTGATTGACGCATACCAGCTATGCCCCAAATTTTGCTTTATCCAAAAAAATAACGATACCTGTACTGGTGCCCTGCAAGCCCAATGTGCTTGCACCGGCCACGAAAGCGTGGAAGATTACAACCATAAAATACAGCAGGCCATTGAAGGCTTAAAACAGACCCTGCCCACCTTTGCCATCCGCGACGAAGGCCGTACCAACGATGAGCATAGCTGCATTTTAATTGAAGAAGGCCGCCTTTACGGCATGGGCTATATTTCGCATTATTTTGAGGTCAACTCGTTATCGCAACTTAAAAACCACTTAACGCCTTACCCCGGCAACGATTATATGCATAATATGATTATTAATCACGCCGAGGAACATCCTTGGAAAAAGGTAGAGTTTGTGGAGTTGAGGGAGATGGCGTGAGGGTTGAAACCTGAATTTATTTCGAATCGCGATTAAGTTCTTCGCTTATTCTATTTTTCAAGATATCAAAAAAGGACTTAAGCACCCTAACTTTGTCGTCCTTTATTAAATGTTCGTGATATAGCTTTTTAATGCCAACTTGATTTTTAGACCCAGAAAATAATGTATAATCAAAAGTGTTAAATTGAAGAAATACCTCACATAGCACGTCAAAATAAAATTTAGAGTTTTTAAAGCCCATGTACGCGAATATTAAAGATAAGTCATTGATTGAATTTAGGGCTTCTATTTTCTGAATGATTTGAGAAGCTATATTCAATTTATCATTAAAAATATATTCAGAACCTCCGATTGATGTTTTCACTTTTAACCTAATTTCGTAATTGAAAAAAAAATCTGAAAAATCATTTGCCCGGACTATGATTTCCTTTAATAGTGGTATTATATCATTTGATAATATTGATTTGTAGTTTTCGGGATTTCGTTTTTCTTTTACATTGACTTTATTGCTTAACTCCATTTTAAATAAAGTCAATTCTTTATCAATATCACTTTCTTCCTCGATATCTTGCCCATTAATCGCTTTGATATAAATCGACAAAGAACTTTCCACTCTTCCCGCAATATATTCGACAAATGGCCAAAAGTCTCCAACGTCAGCGCGGCTCAATAATGAATAATAATTATCCTTGTCATCATTCTTGATAACAGCTACAGGATAACCGCTACGCATCAAAATTAAATTCATTAAAATTCTTGTCATTCGCCCGTTACCGTCATCAAAAGGATGAATGGCTACAAAGCGATGATGAAACAAGGCAGCTATCACGATGGGATGAATGCTTTTATCTTCAATGGCAGTATTATACCACTGCATCAAATCATTCATCTTGGCAGGTGTTTCCTCAGGCGTGGCGTAATAATTAATTTCGCCTGTTCGGGTTTGTACGTGGTTTGGCAGCTTTTTGTATTCACCTGAAGTAAGCGTCTTGGTTGTAGGCTGTCCGTCGGCAGTCTGCGCTGCAATCTTATGGGGCTCGCCAAGAATTACTTCGTGCAAGCCACGAATATCAGCTTCGGTTAAGGGTCGTCCATCCTGAACCATTTGCAGCAAAAAATCAATAGCCGCGTTGTGCCCTTGAATGTCCAAGTGGTCTTTTAACGGTTTGCCCTTAGCCGTCACGCCATGCATCAACAAAGCGGTAGTTTCGCCGTAGTTGAGTTTGTTACCTTCAATAGCGTTAGAATTGTAGTTCCAGTCCAGGCGCAGTTTCTGCATCACTCTGCCTTCAATCTCGGCCGAAAGCGGGCGCATGGCATCAATTTGCCTTTTTAGTTCATCAATACGCTCAAAAATCTCAGCTTTGCTAAATTCTTTCTCTAACGTCAGGTTCATGCGTTAAAGATAATTTAACTTGCCACTGTAACAAAATGCGGCCCTTGTTATCTAATATTTAATACTAAATTCATCAACTTAAACAACTGACCTCCTTTTACCATGCTTAGTATTCGGAACATTGTAAAACAATATGCCGGGCATACGGCCTTAAGCGGTGTGAGTCTGGAAGTTACCGGCGGACAAATATTTGGCCTGCTTGGGCCTAACGGCGCCGGTAAAACTTCGCTTATCCGTATCATTAACCAGATTACCGCACCCGACTCGGGCGAGGTGTATTTTGGCGGCGAAAAGCTGAACCAGTCGCACATTGAGCGCATTGGCTACATGCCCGAAGAACGCGGCTTGTATAAAAAGATGGCCATCGGCGAGCAAATAGTTTACCTGGCCCGCCTGAAAGGCCTGAGCCATGCCGAGGCTACCCGACGCATTAAATATTGGTTCGAAAAACTAAAAATCGAAAACTGGTGGAATAAGAAAGTAGAAGAACTATCGAAAGGTATGCAGCAAAAGGCTCAGTTTGTAGCCACTGTACTGCACGAGCCCGACCTGATTATTTTAGATGAGCCTTTCAGCGGCTTTGACCCGGTAAATGCGGAGTTGATTAAAAACGAGATACTGGAACTAAACCAAAAAGGCGCAACCATTTTATTCTCTACCCACCGCATGGAATCGGTAGAAGAATTGTGCGACTCGATAGCGCTGATTCATCAATCACATAAAATTCTGGATGGCCGCATCAAAGACATTCGGAATGCCTACCGGAACAACACTTACCTGGTTGAATACAGCGGTAACCAACTGATGTTAAACGGCAACGAGCCTTTTACTCTACTCGACCAAAACACCACCGACGACGGACACCAGATGCGCCTGCAGCTTAATGCAGATACCAGCGTTAACAACGTGCTGCAATATTTGATACCGCAAGTAAGCGTTACCCGTCTGCAGGAAGTAATACCCAGCGTAAACGAAATATTTATTCAAAAAGTAAATCAAAAAGATTAAGCGATGGACAAAGTTTTACTCATTATACAGCGCGAATATTTATCGCGCGTGCGCAAAAAAGCTTTCCTGATTACCGTTTTCCTGGTACCTGCCCTGCTATTGGGTATGTATGCAGTGATGTACCTGCTCTTTAAAAACAGCAGCGAAATGAATAGTACCCGCATTGTAAAGGTAATGGACGAAAGCGGCGTTTTTGCGGGCAAGCTTCAAAATAAGAAAAACCTGAAGTTCGAAAACCTAAAACAGTCGCTTGCATCAGCCAAAAAAGGCTTGCACAAAAACGAGGACGAAATTATACTGGTTATCCCCAAAAACTATGAAGAGCCCAAAGCCGTACAGGTCCTGTCTAACAAAAAACCGAGCGTAATTACGGCCGACGAGATTGAGCGGCAGATGAACAAAATTGCCACCAACAACTCGCTGGTAGCAGCCGGTATTGACACCGCACGTCTTAACACTATTCACAGTAGCATCAGCATTAACGCGCGCGAGGTTACGGATGAAGGCGACAAAGACTCTAACATCACTGCGCTTTATGGCGTGGGTGTTGCCGGAGCCATCATGATTTACCTGTCGTTGTTTATTTATGGCGCACAGGTAATGCGCGGGGTAATTGAAGAAAAAACCAACCGTATTATTGAGGTTATTGTATCCTCAGTTAAACCTTTCCAACTGATGCTCGGCAAAATTATTGGGGTGGCGCTGGTTAGCCTTACGCAATTTATTTTGTGGATTATTTTGTCGCTTGCGGTAAGCTACATCGCCAGCAAAAACTTTAATACGCCACAAAGCCCATTGTTAGGTTTAATTGAGGGTGTAAAAGGTGTACCAATAGGCAGTATAGTAGCCGGTTTCTTATTTTACTTTTTAGCCGGATTTTTACTCTATAGCGCCCTGTTTGCAGCCGTAGGTTCAGCGGTAGATAGTGAGACGGAAACGCAGCAGTTTATGTTCCCGATTACTATGCCCCTGCTGTTTACCTATATTATTTCGGTAAGCTTTCTGGCGCAAAACCCGGATAGCTCGTTGGGTTTCTGGCTGTCGGTCATTCCGTTTACAGCCCCGGTGGCTATGATGGTGCGTATACCTTTTGGCGTGCCCGACTGGCAACTATACTTATCAATGGGATTGATGATTGTGGGCTTTATTTTTACCACCTGGGTAGCGTCGCGTATTTACCGGGTAGGTATTTTGATGTATGGCAAAAAGGCCAGCTATGGTGAGTTAGTCAAATGGTTTTTTTATAAAGAGTAATCTGGTATTGTAATATTTTTATACAATCCCTGCGGAGTAAAACCTAAGCAGGGATTTTTTTATTTTTAGCGATATGAACAACCGCGTTGCCGTAATGGACTTGGGTACCAATACCTTTCATTTACTGATTGCTGAACACCATACTGAAAATCTGTTTACCGAAATACGGCACGAATATGTGGGCGTTAAACTGGGCGAAGGCGGCATAAACGAAGGTACTATCAAACCCGATGCCTACCGCAGGGGTGTAGATACGCTGGTAGATTTTGGCCGCTTGATTAAGGAATACGACGTACAACAGGTAAAAGCCATAGCCACATCTGCCATGCGCAGTGCCAGTAACGGCCCGCAATTTATGGCCGAAGTTGAAGAACGGGCAGGTATCCGTATTGAAACTATTAGCGGCGACCGCGAGGCTTCATACATTTATGAGGGGGTGCGTGCATCGGGCTGCATAGGCAGCCAAAACAGTTTAATTGTAGACATAGGCGGTGGCAGTGTTGAGTTTATTTTAGGCGATGATAGCCGAATCCTCTATAAACAAAGCTTCGAGATTGGTGCGGCCCGGTTGATGGCACTCTTTCACAAAACAGACCCTATCAGCACCCAGGAAGTTAACGAGTTAAATAATTATTTAGATGAACGACTGGCACCGCTGTTTACAGAACTAAAAAATCATGCTATCCAAAACCTCATTGGCTCGTCGGGTGCATTCGAGACCTTTGCCGAACTGGTTGAACTTGAAAAAGGAAACTCTTTTAACTTAAAGCAAACGCCGGTTTATCATTTTGACGCAAAGGAGTTAAACCAGATTATTGAAAACATTGTGCAAGCTAACCACGATGAGCGCGCTGCGATGAAAGGCATCATCCCGGTACGGGTAGACATGATTGTGGTAGCATCGCTCCTCACCCGCTATTTAATCAGCAGGTTAAACATCAATGAAGTAGTGATGTCGGCTTATTCGTTAAAAGAGGGGGTGATTGCCGAGCTGTTTGGCTTAAGCAAATTACAGGGCGCTCAGGCGCAGTAACTGTTGGTATACCTTCTCGGTAGGTAAGCCAACCACGTTGGTATACGAGCCCTCTATGCGCTGAATAGCCGTGATACCTACCCACTCCTGTATACCGTATGCGCCGGCCTTATCATAGGGTTGGTATTTAGCCACGTAGCCCGCTATCTCAGCATCCGTTAGCTTCCGGAAGAACACCTGAGATGCATCATGAAAAAGATTGTACTCCTGCTTGTACAAAATGCATACACCGGTAACCACACGGTGTACCCGTCCCGATAACAGTTTAAGCATTCGTACAGCATCGGCCTCATCGACAGGTTTGCCTAAAATCAGGCCATCAATGGTAACAATGGTATCCGCGGTTAAAACGGCTTCGTCGCCTTCCAGGGAGCCGTCATACGCTTTCGCTTTCTTTTCGGCTATGTAAACGGCTACTTCCTCGGGTGTCAGGCTTTCGGGGTACGACTCATCAACTTCCTTCAATACAATCTCGAAATCCACATCCATCTGGCGGAGCAATTCCTGCCTGCGGGGCGATTTTGATGCTAAGATAATTTTAGGAAAATTCATGTTTGTATTGATGAGTGTTGTGGACGGCCATGTAAACATGGCCGACCTGAAAACCGATGGCTACCAGCTGTAAGCTTCGGCACCCATCCACTTGCCTTGTATTTTCAAGGCTTTTTCTATTACGTCGCGGGCACAGCCTCTGCCACCGGCAATAGGCGAAATGTACTCGCAAAGTTCTTTAATTTCTTCGGCAGCATCGGCCGGGCAAACCGGCATGCCTACCTGGCGCATTACTTCCAGGTCGGGTATATCATCACCCATGTACATTACATTCATGGGGCTGATACCGCGCTCGTTGATATAGGTTTTAAAGGTATCCGTTTTAACACCGGCACCTAAAAATATATCTTTTATGCCCAGGCTGTTTAAACGATAAATGGCAATTTTAGAACGGCTGCCCGAAATTGCAGCTACATTATAACCACATTTAACCGCCAGTTGCAGGGCGTATCCATCTTTTATGTTAAAAGAACGGGTTTGCTCGCCAGCTTCATTCACATACACCGACCCGTCGGTCAACACACCATCCACATCAAAAATGAAGGTGGTGATTTCCTTAAATTTAGTCAACAACGTTTTGTAAGTTTTTAATCAAATCACACAATTTTAAGGAAATAATTCAATAAATCCTATAATTACTTACTGATTGTCACGCCATTCGTAAACCCAGGCCGACTGTATTTGCTCCAGGTGGCCTTCGTTGGCTTCCTCGCGTTTACCGGCAAAATAAGGTATGCTTAACACCCACTCCAACAAATCAGTAAAGCGGATACGGTAAATTTTTGATTCGTCGAAGTTATCGCCAAACTTTTCATAAAGGCCCATGGCAATGTCTTCGTAGTCGTTCCAATGGATAGGTAAAGCAAATTTATCGTTATTCATGATGAGCTTAATGTTAAAAAATTTGTGTTTGAACTGAAGATTAATGAATGCAACTATTACGGGTTAGTGACCCATAAATTGCGACTGGTCCGGGATGAGCACCTCGATGTCGCCATCAATAATTACACACTGGCAACCCAGGCGCGAGTTGATGCGTGGGTTAACTGCACGATCAATAAAATCTTCTTCTTTGTCTGATATTTCCTGGATATTATCCATGCCTTTAGTTACGTAAACGTGGCAGGTACTGCAACCACAAACACCACCGCAATTATGCTGCAGTTCTATACCGTTTTCCAGGCATACATCCAGTACTGATTCCCCTTCGGCAATCGGCAACTCAACCGGTGCATGGTCCGGTTCCTCAAAGCTTATCTTGACTTTAAAAATATCCATCGCGGCAAAAGTAATAAATTTACTTAACGGTGGGTTGCCCCTCACCCATTTTGATGATAGCCTGACTTAACAAATTGTAAATGGTTGTCTGCTCTTCATTTCCGTTTAACAACGTTAGGTGCGCCGTCATTGTTTTTTGGTCGTTGCGTACGGCAGGGCCCGTTTGTACCGCTGCCGGGAGGTGTTGTTGCACCTTGTCGGCCGTTTCAAGGATAAGCGGACGTAACAAGTTAAAATCAAGCTGGTGCTGCGCCAATAACTGCTGCGAGGCATGGTAGAGGTAATTTGGAAAATTACAGGCAAACACCGCTGCCAAATGCAGAATTTTTCGCTGTTCGGAACTTACTGTATACACACTGTTACTAATGGTTGACGCCAATTGCTTCAATAAGTTCTCTAAATCCTCATTTGATGCCTCGATACACATGGGCACCGTTTTAAAATTAACTTCCTTGCTTTTGCTGAAGGTTTGCAACGGGTAAAACACACCTGCTTTCGTTGTGTATTTTTGTAGTGTAGCCAATGACGTAGCACCCGAAGTATGCACGATGGGCATTTGATGCGCCGCTAATGACGAAGCAACTTCTTCAATAGCGTCGTCCTTTATGCTGATGACAAATAAATCAGTATCAGGATTGATATCAGCCCAACTACTGATGGCTTCACCTTTGAGGTGGTAAGCCAGCAGCGCCGCGCTATCCGCATTTCTGCTATATACCTGCACTATCTGGTGCCCGGCATTTTTTAGTGCTGCCCCCAAATGGGTAGCTACATTGCCTGAGCCTATGAGTGTAATTCGCATAACTTAGTTAGTAAATTTTTCGGACCATTGCAAGGGCTGCGGTAAATCAGCTTTGCTAAATTCTATATGGATAACCCGCCGCTGTTTATCATTTACCGTCCTATCGGATGCATGCATCAACAATGGCCGCATAATCATGACACCACCGCGGTTTACCTCACAAACCACCTCCGATTCGTTTGATCGGTTCATATCTTCCGAGCGACGAATGCCCTTGAGATGAGAGCCTGCTATCACTTTCAAAGCACCGTTATCTTTGTCCGTATCATCTAAATGGATTCTGATAGTAAAATTTTGCCCGAGAATTTCTGAAGGTGGCTGGACAGCAAACTGGTTTTGCTTTTTAGTCCAGTGGATATAGCCCTGAACGTCTGCTTTTTGGTTAACCGAGATGGTTAAATCCTGATGATAAGCTACAAACCAATTGGATTGTGCAGGTTTATCAAAATAAATGGATTTGGTTATAAAATAACCTTCTCCGAAAATACCGGCAATCAACTCATTTAGTTTAGAAGTTAAAACCAGTGGGACCACTTTAGGCAATGTTTTAAAGAATTGCCTTATGGCAAATAAATCGTCAGACTTTCTAAAAGTATCGGGATGAGTATCTGATTTGTTGATTAAATTAAGGATTGCATTGATTTCATCCTCATTTAAGATACCATCGGCAACCATAAACCCATTGTTGCTGATGTTTTGCCGATGACGGTCGAAGTTCATTATTGCTGTTTTATAAAACAGTCCAATATTAGTAAAGCGTTTGGGTAATGCAAAGTATAAACTTCGGCTAAAAACAAAACCCTTTCCGGCTTTACTAAAAAGGGTTTTCCTTATTATTGTTATTTTACCAAAGCGGGTTTCTTTTTTAACGGCTGAGCGGTAGCTTTAACCGGAACCACTTTCAACTCTTTATTTCTGCGGAAGATGGACATCAGGAAACCAATAACCATAATAATGGTACCCGACCAAAAGAAATTAATATATGGAAACTCGATAGCGCGCATCACAATGTAAGGCTTTGCACTTTCGGGTTGCTGATAAACCATAATCTCGAACTTATTTTTGTCAGGAATAATTTTTGACAAGCGCAGTTTCAAACCGGCATCATCTACCTTGCGGGCAAAGTCAAAGCTATTACCATCCTTAATCATAAATACGGGCTCGGCTTTATAAGCTTTGCCGTGCGAAACAATGTTTAACATGGCACCTACCGCAACATCGTTATCTTTAAGGGGAATGTTTTGTAGTTTAGGCTGTTTGTTTAAGCCACTAAATACCATGTAGCCCTCTCTAAAGCGAATAGTATCGCCAACGCTGGCCTCGTAAACTACCGGCGGGTTGTAATGGCTATCCTCGCTGGCATGGTCGTGGCTGGCTTCGGTAGCGCCGGCCGCCATACTCTCCTCTTCCTTAATTGGGGCAGCGGTGATGTGGGTATATAAATCGTGCAGCAGGTAATGCTTGGTATCAGGCGACGAAACCAAACCAAACTTAGGGTTGGCCTGCGAGTTTGGCATCAGCACAAAATGTTCTTTTACCTTACCCGATTCATCAAATCGTTTATAATCTACCTTAAAATAATGATTAGGGGCTACTAGCGAGTCGCCGAAATAGATAACTTGGTAGTCGCCCATTTTAACCGGCTCGTTTTTGTAAAGCATAATGTTCTCGCGCGGATTACCTGCTTTTTCAAAATCTTTCACCCGGATAACGCCGGTGTCGTTTTGCGAAACTACTTTGCTGGTACCGGCGGCAATCAAGGCTCCAACCAATAATAAGGCAAAGCCAATATGTGCCACTGCCGAACCAGCAAGTTTGAGCTTTCCTTTCAATGCGTCACCCAAAACCTTAGCATTAGCCAATACACCGTAAATAGCGCCAAACATGGCCAGCATAAATACTACGCGCAATTTATATAAGCCGGTAACGTAAACAACAACACCAGTTATCAGGGCTGCAACAAACATGTACACCAGCGTAGTGATGAAGAAGCGGATAGCATCAGTCTTTTTATATTTTAAGAACTGCGTAAAGCCCAGGAAAATAGCAATCACTACCGCAAAGCCACCCTGGAAGATGTTGTACAGTGTAATAGGATTAGCAGGTGGCGCAATGTTGGTTTTAAACATCGCATTCCATACGGGTACCGAAGTTACTACTACCAGTTGCAAACAGGACAATGCCAAAAATGCAGAGCCTACAAACATCCAGAACTCGCGTGAGTAGGTTTCTTCTTCTTTTTGAGAGATAGGTAATTCTTTCCAACGCCAAACCAACAGGCCTACCATCAATACCAAGAATACCAGGATATCAATCACCAAGTGCCAGAACATACCCAAATCAGTAAAGGCATGCACAGAGGTCTCGCCCAAAATACCACTACGGGTCAGGAATGAGGCATACAATACCAGCACAAAGCTGATGAGCGTCAAAAACGTAGCCGTAAAATAAGCATGACCGGTATTTTTAAAAACAATCAGCACGTGCACGGCAGCAATTAGTACCAGCCACGGAATAAGCGAAGCATTCTCTACCGGGTCCCAGTTCCAAAAACCGCCAAAGTTTAACGACTCATACGCCCAGAACGAGCCCATGATGATACCGGTGCCTAATATCATTACCGCAAATAGCGCGTAAGGAATAGCTGCACTTACCCATTCTTTGTAGCGCCGCTGCCATAAACCGGCTATGGCGTAAGCAAACGGAACTATCATCGACGCAAAGCCCAAAAACAGGGTTGGCGGATGTATGGTCATCCAGTAATTTTGCAGGGTTGGGTTTAAGCCGTTACCGTCTTTAATGTATTGCAAATAATCAGGGCGGTTAAAAATAGGCGCCTCAATGGCTTCGCGCAGCAGAATGAACGGCGAACTGCCAATACGACTACCCAGTATTTCTACACCAATCAGCATAGAGCTTAACAAGACCTGCGATAAACTTACCACAGCCATTACGGGCTTTTCCCAGGTTTTGGCTTTCCAGATGAGGATATTACCTAAAACGGCTTGCCAGAAAGTCCACAGCCAAAAGCTGCCCTCCTGCCCTTCCCAAAAACTGGAAATGATGTAGTAAACCGGCAAAGTGCGCGATGAATGCGCCCACGCATAATGATACTCGAAAAGGTGATTATAGATGATGTAGAAAAGACAGGCACCTATAGACACCACCGAAAAAGAATTGATAAAAAAACTCAGGCGTCCTAACTTATACCACGATTGGTCGAGCTGGTCTTTTTGGTTGGCGGCGAAAAAATAGCTTATGGCCGACAGCAATGCAGAGCCAAAGGAAAGGATGATAAACAGCTGCCCTAATTGCCCTGGCAGCAGGTGCTCGCCTTCAAAAACTTTAGTCATTAAAAAGTATTTAAACTAAGCTGCCCGATTATAAGCTGGCTTGTTTTGATTTAAATTCAGTGGTTTCTAACTTGTCTTGTGTGTATTTAGACGGGCACTTCATCAAAATTTTAGAAGCATGAAATTCCTTGCCGCGCATTTGCCCGGTGAGCACTATTTGCTCAGAACGCTCAAAATCCTGGGGTTTAGTACCGGTAAACACTACCTTACACTCCTCGCCCTTATTATCAAGCATATAAAAAGAGAAGTAATTGGCGTCTTTGGTAGGTTCGTAATACAATTCTTTACCCTTGTTAAGATGACCTACAATGTGTAGTTCTTCCGTGCTTTTTTTGGCATCAGTAAAAGAACCGTAAGTACTTGAAGTTGAATAAGTACTGATAATTACCGCAATGGCAACCGCAATAACAATGATACCTAAGATGGAACTTTTTTTCATGAAATTTTACCTGCTGTAAAACAATTTACAAAAATACAAAACGTATTTCGAATACGCTTTATTACAATGGATATATCTTATTTAGAATCATTCTTAGCCATCACAAAGAAAAGCGTTTCCTATTAAAATCTGATAAAAACAAAACGCCGTTACTTTTTCAAGAACGGCGTTTGATTTTATGCTATGGATGGCAACAATTATGGCCAAATACCTAAATTTTGGTAAGATACAGCTATTTTATTGATAGCGCCTACAAAAGCCGCTACACGCAAGGTATCGATCCCCGGGGTGTTTTTGTAAGTTTCGCGAATTTCATGATATGAGCGAATCATGGTGTCTTCCAGACCAGAGTTAACTAATTCTAATTCCGATGCCCCCTTAACTATGGTTGCTCTTTGCTCAGGAGTTAAAGCTACACCGGTTATGCCTTCTACCATGTTTACCAGGTTCAGGTTGGAGTTTTCTTCAAAACGGCGGTTCATACG
>CAJYSL010000356.1 GCA_913777515.1 uncultured Mucilaginibacter sp. | reverse complement strand
AATCAACCAGCCGGTAAGTATAGTAACCAGCGCGAGTGCCCAAAAATCGTGGCTAAGCCCCATGTGCCGAAATACAAAAAGCAGTACCAGGTAGCCGGCCAACAGCACCTGGCAGAACAGATAAGCCCTTTTTTCACCAAAAGCTACTGGAATAGTTTTTAGTCCTGCAATTTTGTCTTGGAAAAGGTCGCGGATGTCAAAGGGTACCGTTAGGGCACCGATGAATAAAAAGCGTTTACTTACCAATATCATTGTATCGGTACTGCTTAAATGCGTTTGCCCAAACGCTTTGGCTTGCAATACTGGTAATAATACGCAACTTAAGGTCCATACTACGGTTATTAATATGGGTTTTAGCCCTGGAATGTTTCGCAAGCCTGTTTTGCGGCCACTGTGCGTAAATACCGGAAGTCCGTAGCCTACAGAAAGTGCCGCCATAAAAATAAGCAGTAGCTTAGAATCGGTAGACATCAGGAAGAACAGCGGAAAAAGGCTGAGCATAGTGACGATGGTAATGCCTACCATCAGCTGGTAATATTTAAAAAACCAGCGTACCCGGCGGTACGTAGAGCTTTCGGGCCGCTTAGGACGTGTAATGAGAATACAGAAATTATATATGCCCAGCGTAGCGGTAAAAAGCAATACCAGTACCGGGCAATCGGGTTTTGCTCCTATTAAATGAAAAGTAACCAAGCCTTGCGCCACGGCACAAAGGGCCATAAATACATTGCTGAACAACAAGGCATCAAAGGCAGGCTGAAGGTATTTTTTCATTTGTAACTGCAATGATAAGTATGCAGCCTTTGTTTGTGAAATATTAAGTTATTTTTACTGATGTATTGCTGATTGGCTCACATGTGTTAAGCCAAACTTAAAAGCTGATTAGCTAAGCTTAAAATTAGGGTTAGCACCGCTGCGTAATTCAAAAATGGTGATTTCGGGTAAAATACCTACCCGGCCCGGATAACCCAAAAAGCCGTAACCAACGTTCACGTACAATTGCTGCTGGTCCTGGTGATATAAGCCTGCCCACTCTTTATAAACAAACTGGATAGGGCTCCACTGAAAACGCTCTGTTTGTACCCCAAACTGCATTCCATGCGTATGCCCCGAAAACATGACATCTATTTGCGGATAGTTAGGCAGCACTTGTGCGCGCCAATGTGATGGATCGTGCGATAGCAGCAGTTTAACGGGTAAATCATCGGTGTCTTTAACTGCCAAGTCCAGTTTACCATATTTAGGGAAACGACTGAGCGAGCCCCAGTTTTCTACACCTAAAATTCCAATTTCTTCGCCGTCAACTTTTAAACGTCTGTTGGTATTTCTCAACAAATCCCAGCCCATATTTTTATGGGTAACCAATAAATCGTCAAAGTTTTTTTGTTTGGCAGCCTGGCTTGGCCAGTCTTTGTAATCGCCGTAATCGTGGTTGCCCAAGCTGGAGTAAACACCCAGTGGTGCTTTTATCTTGGCAAAAAGATCCTGGTATTCGCGCATTTCATTGCTTTGCTTGTTTACCAAATCGCCGGTAAAGAAAATAAAATCGGGCTTTTCGGCAAGCAGTAAGTCTACACCGCCGGTTACGGCTTTTTTGTTGTAAAAGCTACCGGAGTGGATATCCGAAATCTGGCCAAGCTTAATCCCGTCAAACTTTTTGGGTAAGTTAGGTAACCAAAGCGTGCGCCGTTTAACGCGGTAATCATATACACCGTTTATCATACCATAAGCCAGGCCTGCCAACGGGAGGGAACCAGCAATAAGGCCTGCTTTTAAAATAAACTCCGAACGCTTTATTTTGTTAGGATTAGCTTCTGCTGATTGGCTTACCGGAGCGGCAGAAGCGGTTGCAGGATGTTCAGGTTTGCGCTTAAGCTTTGCAAAAAAGCGGCGCACATCATCAATAATAACAAACGGCAGAAAAAAGACTTTACAGAATAAGGTCAGAAAAAAGGCCAGCAACACGGCTCCTTTGAAACCCAGATTAAACTTGAGAAATATACTCGAAATAACGCCGATAACCAGTAGTACCGAGAATATCCAGTAACCCCTCAAAAACTTTTTGCTTTGTACAAAGCGCCATTTGGTAAAGCCGTTGCGCAAGGCGTTAACAATATACCAGTCGGCAATTAAGAGGCCAATACAAATAGTAACAAGCGTAAGGGAATGTCCCTCCATAAAAACGTATCAGTTAATGTTTATATAAAAGATAAGCCTGTATAACACATTAAATGCTATACAGGCTCGTCTTAAGCACGGCAAAGGTAATGATTAGTAGCGGTCATCGTCTAAATCGTATTCATCAGGCTGCATGTTAAACAAGCTGTCGAACATGTCTGAGAAGGCAAATCCATTATCCAGAAAACCTTTGTTGAGTTGTGAAAACTCGGCCAGGCCGTGCAGTACAAATTCCATCAACAGCAGTTGCTGATTTTCGCTCAAACGAGGATGGAATTGCTTAACAAAATCTTTTAAGCCACTTACCGAGTTCAACGCTTTTTTATACTCGGCTATGGGCAGGTCGTCAACCAGCGAAAGATTATTGCCACTGGCAAACCAACCGATAATCTCGTTATATGGATTGGCTTTTTTACTTTTCTTAGCTTTTTCAGGGTCGGGGAAGAATTGCAGCAACAGCGACTTGATAGCCTTACCAATGAGTATGTTGGCCACTTTAGCCGGACCTTCCAGCTCTCCCTCATACACCAATTCTATCTTACCGGTAATAGCCGGGATAACCCCTAAAAAGTCGGAGATGCGCACAAAGGTGTTTTTCTCATTGTTGATAATCATCCGCCGTTCAGCGTTGCTAATCAGGTTTTCGTAAGCTGAGATAGTCAAACGGGCCGATACGCCTGATTTTTTATCGATGTATTCGGAATTACGAGCCTCAAAAGCAATTTGCTCTATCAGGTCTTTCACTAAGCCATCCGCTTCTACAGCTACCCTTTGTTCCGGAGTCAGCAAAGCCTCCTGTTGAGTAATTTTACGCGATACTTCTACCGAGCGTGGGTAATGGGTCAATATCTGACTCTCGATACGGTCTTTCAACGGGGTCACGATTGAGCCACGGTTGGTATAATCCTCAGGATTGGCAGTAAATACGAATTGCAAATCTAAAGGCAAGCGAAGTTTAAAACCCCTGATTTGAATGTCCTTTTCCTGCAAAATATTAAACAGCGATACCTGTATACGGGCCTGCAAGTCGGGTAATTCGTTAATCACAAATATACCCCGGTGCGCACGTGGAATCAAGCCAAAATGGATAACGCGTTCGTCAGAGTAAGTCAGTTTTAAAGTAGCTGCTTTGATAGGGTCAACGTCGCCAATTAAGTCAGCTACGGTAACATCGGGAGTTGCTAATTTTTCGGTATAGCGCTCTGAGCGGTGTACCCAGGCAATTGGGGTATCATCCCCTTTGGTTTCAACCTCGTTGTGCCCATACCACGAAATAGGCGCCAATGGGTCATCATATAACTCCGAACCGGCAATGTATGGCATGTACTCGTCCAGCAGGTTTACCAGTAAGCGGGCAATACGGGTTTTAGCCTGTCCACGTAAGCCTAACAACAAAATGTTATGACGAGAAAGTATAGCAGTTTGCAAATCGGGTATTACGGTATCTTCATAACCAATAATGCCTTCAAAGCCACCTTCGTGCTTTTTTTGCAATTGCAGTATCAGGTTTTCTCTCAGTTCTTCTTTAACCGACCGGCTACGATAATCGGTTTGTTTGAGCTGCCCGAGGGTTGTTATCTTCAAAAGTTCGTTTGCCATTCGTGTTTTTATAAGTAATTTAAAAGCTGACTCAGTGGCCAGTATTTTTGTATCGTTAATATAAGAAGTCCATTCAAACCGGATTGACGGACTAACCGACTTCTCGGCTCACATCCTTATCTTACCGTTTTTCTGCGGTTTTTAATATAATCCTCAAATATGTATTCGCCTAAGCCAGTAAGTGAGCTGTAAAATGCACGGCCGCCGTTAGTTTCGGTAAACTTGCGTACAAATTGTTGCAGGTACGGGTCGCGCGCAATCATAAATGTAGTAATCGGAATTTTTAACCGTTTACACTGCGCCGCCATATTCAATGTTTTATTTACCACCTTGCGGTCCAGTCCAATACTGTTTTTATAGTACTTGGTACCCTCTTTTAAACAGGTAGGTTTACCATCAGTAATCATAAAAATTTGCTTGTTGTGCGTTTTACGACGACGCAGCAAATCGGTAGCCAGTTCCAGACCGGCGTAAGTGTTGGTATGGTAGGGGCCAACCTGCAGGTAAGGTAAGTCTTGTAAACTGATAGGCCAGGCATCGTTACCAAAAACGACAATGTCTAAGGTGTCTTTCGGATACTTTGTTCTAATTAACTCTGCCAATGCCATCGCCACTTTTTTGGCTGGTGTAATACGGTCTTCGCCATACAAAATCATGGAGTGCGATATGTCAATCATCAGCACGGTAGAAGTAAGGGTTTTGTAGTCCATTTCCTCCACTTCCAGGTCGCGCTCGGTCATCATAAAATCGCCGATGCCATGGTTAACCTGCGCATTGTGGATAGATTGCGTCATGTCAATTTGGTCCAGGCTGTCGCCAAACTCAAACTCGCGGCGTTCGGAGTTTTTTTCGTCGCCCTGGCCCGATTGCGGTGAGCGGTGATTGCCCTTACCGGATTTTTTAAGCTTACCAAATATCTCCTCGAGCGCCGACTGACGTATGCTTTGCTCAGTTTTAGCTGTAATATTAAAATTGCCTTGTTGCTGGTCTTCGGTTAAGTAACCTTTTTGTTTAAGGTCGTCAATAAAATTACCCATGCCGTATTCGTCATTGGTAATGTTGTATTGCTTATCCAGCTCGTTCATCCAGGTTAAAGCTTCGCCGGCATCGCCCGATGTGTAGTTGAGCAATTCCAGAAACAGCTTTAACAATTCATCAAATCCCCCTTTCGGTATTTCCCGGGGTGTAAATTTAGAAAACCCAAAACCACGCATAGATGCACCTTTCTTAGTATAAATTAACGCAATAATTTCGGTTAAAGTTTACCGGGTGGTACGATAAACTAACCAATCGGTATAATAAACAGAATAGTATGACAATTGACTGATTGGTTTAAAATGGTCATAACGGCTTAGTTAGCCAATCGGAGACTGATGTTAGTTTGACTGCAACAAATCACCCGGATAAGTAGGATTAGCGCCCCGCTGGCTGGCTACAAAGGCGCCCACCTTGCAGGCTTTATCCAAAATTTGCGGAATAGGTTGTTCGGCCAAAAGGCCGGCAACCAACGTAGCCAAAAAGGCATCGCCTGCGCCCACAGTATCGGCAACCTTCACCTCAATACCTGCATGCTCGTAAAATTCGCCGTCGTGCCAAATGATGGCCCCGTTTTCGCCACGAGTAACACAAATGGTATGGGTGTGAAACTTGCTATGAAACTCCATCATTTTATCTTGCAACGAGCCGCTGTTGCCGTGTATGAGCAGGTTGGCTTCATCTTCGTTCATCTTTACTACATTGGCTAATGCTGCAAGCGTTTCAATGGT
>CAJYSL010000355.1 GCA_913777515.1 uncultured Mucilaginibacter sp. | reverse complement strand
AGCAACTTAATCTTAGACATCTTTGCAGGCCGTGCCCAAACAGCACAAGCTAAAACGCAGGTGGAGCTGGCCCAGTTACAATACTTATTGCCACGCCTTACCCGTTTATGGACCCACTTGGAGCGCCAAAAAGGTGGTATTGGTATGCGTGGTCCGGGTGAGTCGCAGATTGAGACTGACCGTCGTTTAATTTTGAATAAGATATCGTTACTCAAGGATAGGCTTAAGCAGATTGACCGCCAAAACGAGACACAACGTAAAAACCGTCATCAACTGGTGCGTGTGGCTTTGGTTGGGTATACTAACGTAGGCAAATCTACTATCATGAACATGATATCTAAATCGGAGGTATTTGCCGAGAATAAGCTGTTCGCAACTTTGGATACAACCGTACGCAAGGTAGTGATTGAGAATTTGCCTTTTCTGCTGTCGGATACGGTAGGGTTCATCCGCAAGCTGCCTCACCATCTGGTAGAGTGCTTTAAATCTACTTTAGATGAGGTGCGCGAGGCTGACATCCTGGTGCATGTGGTCGACGTATCGCACCCTAATTTTGAAGACCAGATTAATACCGTGAACGAAACGTTGAAAGATATTGGTGCCATTGATAAACCGGTAATTACGGTATTCAACAAAATTGATGCTTACCAACCAACGCAAACCCATCCTGATGATCTGGCCCAGCCGTTAACTATTGAAGATTTTGCGCATAGCTGGATGGCCAGCAATAATAGCCCCGCCGTATTTATTTCAGCTCTTAAAAAGGAAAATGTAGATGAGTTCAGGAAGTTACTGTATGATAAAGTAATTGCTATACATACCGAACGTTATCCGTACGACCAATTACTATACCCACATTTGCCTCAGGCCGAAAACTGATTTTAACATTTAATGCCGCATAAAAAAAGGCCGCTTGGATTGCGCATCCAAGCGGCCTTTTTTTATGATGAAAAGCTATGCTTATTATACCGCTGGTCCGGTTAAAAATAGATTTTCCTTAATGGCCGGGATAATTTCTTTTTCGTGGGCTTTGTCAAACATCAACTGAATGGCCTTTTTGCCTTCAGCACCTAAGTCAACCGAATATTGGTTTACATATAAATCAATATGTTTATACATCACATCTTCGCTCATTTCCTGCGCGTGCGAACGTATAAACTCCAGTCCTGATTTGGGGTTGGCAAAAGCAAACTCAACCGACCGGCGCAACACGCGGTTAATTTTGTGCTGTACATCAACCGGCAATTTACGGTTAGCTACAATGCCACCCAAAGGTATAGCGCAACCGGTCTGTTTTTCCCAGTAATCGCCCAGGTCCATTATTTTCTTTAGTCCTTTGTTCTGGTAAGTAAAGCGGTTTTCGTGTATGATGAGGCCCACCTCAATGCGGTCGTCAAGCAAGGCCTGCTCAATGTCCGAAAAAACAATTTCCTGTTTTTCGGTAGCGTTCGGAAAAGCCAAGCTCAATAAAAAATTGGCCGTGGTATATTTTCCCGGAATGCCAATGCGTACGGTACGATTTTCAGATTTCAGGTCGGCTTCAACTTTATGTTCGTCACCTTTGCAAATCAATAAGGGGCCAACACCAAAGCCTAAGGCGCTGCCTGCGTCCAGTAGCACATATTGGTTGGCCACATAGGCAAAAGCATGGTAGCTTAGTTTGGTAATGTCCAGTTCGCCACGCATAGCTTTGTGGTTCAACGTTTCTACTTCATCGTAAAATACATCAAACTCCAATCCCTCGGTGTCTATCTTGTGATGAATGAGGGCATCAAAAATAAAGGTATCATTAGGGCAGGGCGAAAAGCCAAGGGTTAATTTCATGGGTGTAATGTTACGTTGCACGTGGATTGCGTGGATAGTAATCTATTTTACGCAGTCCAATTCCTGCAACAGGTTCATGGCAAAGGTATTCAGATTTTTAACGGCTAAACCTATTTTCCATGCCTCGCGGTTGCGCTTTTCAACGTAATTTGACACTGCCCTGATTTGCAGCGCCGGTATCCCCACTTGCTCACAAGCGTAAAAAAATGCTGCGCCTTCCATGCTTTCTATCTGGGGCGCAATACGGCTTTGTAAGGCAGCAATTGAGCTTTCTTCGCCATGTACGGTATTCACCGTAGCGCCGGCGGCTTGTTTTAGTACAGTGCTTTCGCTATAATCAGATAACCGGGCAGTGGTAGTGTAAGCTGTTTTGCCAAACCCTAAATCATCCAGCGTGATAAACTGCTGGTCGTCTTCGGCGCCTAATTCAGTAAAGGTATCTTGTGTTATTTCAACCACATCGCCTAAAGCAATACTGCGGTCAAAGCTGCCGGCTATGCCCAGGTTAATCGTCAAATCGTAAGTATGATTAGCCAAGTGGTTGCCTAAGGCAAATGCAGTAGCTACCATGCCAACTCCGGTAATAAGTATGGTACAAAGTGATGATTGATGAAGCGAATCAGTGTTGCTTTTTAATATACCCGAAGGTTGAATAACAGGCAACTTGAAGGTGTTAATCAGTGGTTCAATTTCGGGCAGGGTGGCGGCAACTACCAATATCTTCATGCCGGCTAAGATAAAACAACTTGCCTGTTTTTGTTTTGTATATTTGCACCCAACAATTGTTATGATGATACATATTACGCGCAGAGAGCATTTTAATGCTGCACACCGGATGTACCGAGAGGAGTGGAGCGCAGAAAAAAATCAGGAGGTTTTTGGTAAATGTGCTAACCCCAACTGGCACGGGCATAATTATAATTTGTTTGTTACCGTGAAAGGCGAGATTACCCATGCCACCGGTTACCTGATTGACTTAAAAGACCTGAAGGTAATTATCAACGATTATGTGATTGAAAAGCTCGACCACAAAAACTTAAATAAGGATGTTGATTTTATGCAGGGAAAAATGGCTTCTACCGAAATTCTCTGCATCGAAATATTTAACCAGTTAAAAGGCCCTATTGAGGCACACGAAGGGGTATTTTTACACTCGGTAAAACTGTTTGAAACCGAAAATAACTCAGCCGAATACTTTGGCAATTAAAATATGATGATTGACGACGACGACAACCTGCCTAATCGTGATGCAGGGATTGACGGTTACCAGAAAATCGACCGATATAACCCGGAGCTGATTGCCAACCTGTCGGCCAGCTACCACAACGTATTAAAACAAATAGGGGAGCAGCCCGACCGTGAGGGTTTGTTAAAAACGCCTGAGCGTATGGCTAAAGCCATGTTATACCTCACTCATGGCTACGACTTGGATGCCAAAGAGATTCTGACATCGGCCATGTTTAAGGAAGAATACAGCCAGATGGTAGTGGTAAAAGATATTGAGGTATACTCGATGTGCGAGCACCATATGCTGCCGTTTTTTGGCAAGGCTCATGTGGCCTACATTCCTAACGGGCATGTGGTTGGATTAAGCAAGATACCGCGTATAGTTGATGTATTTGCCCGCCGTTTGCAGGTGCAGGAGCGCTTAACCAACGAAATAAGGGATTGTATACAGGATACTTTACAGCCCCTGGGCGTTGGTGTAGTAATTGAGTGCCGGCATTTGTGTATGAGCATGCGCGGCGTACAAAAGCAAAACTCGGTAACTACTACATCAGCATTTAGCGGCGAGTTTTTTAAAGAAAAAACCCGCACCGAATTTTTAAATTTAATAACGAGTAGACTAAGTTAAGCCCCCTAACCCCCTGAAGGGGGAACATTAATAGCTCCCCCTTTAGGGGGTTAGGGGGGCTCATTTTGATATGAAAGCATATATTTTTCCGGGGCAGGGTGCCCAGTTTGTAGGTATGGGTAAAGACCTGTACGAGCAGTTTGACGAAGCGCGTCAGCTTTTTGAACAGGCTAACGAAATTTTAGGTTTTCGCATTACCGATATGATGTTTAACGGTACCGACGAAGATTTAAAGCAAACCAAAGTAACGCAGCCTGCCATATTCTTGCATTCGGTAATTCTGGCTAAAATGGCCGGCGATGATTTTAAGCCCGAAATGGTTGCCGGGCACTCATTAGGCGAGTTTTCGGCCTTGGTTGCTGCCGGTGCATTGTCATTCGAAAGTGGTTTAAAATTGGTGGCGGCCCGTGCCAACGCTATGCAAAAGGCCTGCGAAATACAGCCGTCAACCATGGCTGCAGTTTTAGGGTTGGATGATTTTACTGTAGAGGACATTTGCC
>CAJYSL010000354.1 GCA_913777515.1 uncultured Mucilaginibacter sp. | reverse complement strand
ACGTCTAATGATGACGCATTGGTACCTAACACGGTAATGCTGGAGTAGCTATTAGGTTTAAGCGGTAATAAATTGTTAGCGTTTTTAAGCAATACCATGCTTTGGGCGGCAACCTTGCGGGATAGTGAAGTATGAGCCTCATTGGCAACACTATCGGCACCATAGCTATAGTATGGGCTGCTGCTTTTATCGTCAAAAAAGCCAAGCTTAAATTCGGTTTTTAAAACTTTAGCCAGAGCAGCGTCTACCTCTTTTTCGGTGATTAGTTTCTGCTTCACGGCTTCCTCTACGTCTTTCTGCAGGATGCTGGAACAATCCAGGTTGATACCGGCTTTAATGGCGGCAGCAGCGGTTTGTACAGCGTTAGGTAATACTTTATGGCGAAGGTAAACATCGTCGAGCGCGCCGCAGTCGGTAACCACATGGCCTTTAAAGCCCCATTCTTTCAGCAAAATTTGGTTCAGCAGTTTTTTGCTGGTGGAGTTAGGCTCGCCGTTAACCCGGTTGTAGGCTGTCATCACCGATTCTACGCCATGGTCAACCAGATATTTGAAAGAATATAAATAGGTTTCGCGCAGGTCTTTTTCGTCGGCCAGTGCGTTAAATTCGTCGCGGCTAGCTTCGGGGCCGCTATGGGCAACAAAGTGCTTGGCCGTGGCCGATACTTTGAGATGCTGCGGGTCGTTACCCTGCATACCATTTACATAAGCTGCGCCCATCCGCGAGGTCAAGAAAGGGTCCTCGCCGTAGGTCTCCTGTCCGCGTCCCCATCTCGGGTCGCGAAATATATTAATGTTGGGCGACCAAAAAGTCAAACCCATATACATCAAATGCCGGTCCTGCTGCATGGCCAGGTTGTACTTGGCCCGTGCTTCGGTTGATATTACCGTGGCCACCTGTTTAAGCAAGTCGGGGTTAAAGGTAGCCGCCATACCAATGGCTTGTGGGAACACCGTTGCCTGACCGGCCCGTGCAACACCATGCAAGCCCTCGTTCCACCAGTTGTAGGCAGGTATATTTAAACGCGGAATGGCTTTGCTGTTATAGCCCAGCAGATTGGCCTTTTCGGCCAGGGTAAGCTCGGATAGTAAAGATTTTACCCGTGCATCAACAGGTAATTGCTCATTAAGGTAAGCGGGTTTGTTTTGAGCGTATAGCGCCGATGATGCGGTTAAACAGGTAAAAAAAAGCGCTTGCGATAACGCTCGCTTCTTTTTACGCAATGACATAAACTTCATTCAAAAATAGTTAGATGGCTATATGATTTATTTTAAGATTTAATGTTAGTGATAGGTTGTATGCCTGCCTTTTTCAAGGCAGCAATTAAATAATCAGCAATGCGCACACCCTGCTCGTAACCGTTGTCAATAGAATCGCGAAAGTGTATGCCGCCATACAGCCTGGAAACCGCCGCCTCTTTGGCTGCCTGTCTGAACGAGGTGAAATTACGGGGTGCCACGTCATAAGGTACTTCCGAGTCATCCAAATAAGCCAGATTGTCGCCAAGCAGGTAAGTTAACACCTCAGCAGATGCGGCCGAAATGATGCTGTGTCCGCTGGTGTAATCCGGAAACGGAGGTGTTTGCAGCAACGGACTCCATTTTAAGTCGATGTAGCGGTTAATGTAAGTTTCGGGGCGGATGCGGTTGCTTGCATATTTTTCTTTCCAGCAACAAATAAAGGCATCCATCAACGTAGCGCCTTCCAGCGTAAGTAATTCTACAGTTTGGTCAAAGCTCAGGCGTTTTTTGGCAGCGGCAATTAAACCAATATTCATCCAATGACCGCCGGGACTTAGCTTTTTGAACCCAATCATCATATGGCCCGAAGTTACCACGGTAAACGGGTTGCACTCCCAAAAATTAGCAATATTAATTTGCTCGGGCGTAGCTGTTTTTGATACTGCATAAACTTCGTTGGCCAGCTTATAAAACTCGCTGTTTTTATCTTTGCTGAAAGGTGCCGGTGGGATGGCCTTAAATTGGCCACCCGAATCAATCATGATGGGTTTAATGGTTGCCCAGTTGGGTTCTACCGCTTCCATGTAGGTAGGAGGGGTAGGGTACCAGTAGGCCTCGCCTTTCACAGGGGTATAACGCAGCCGGGTGCTCAAACCAAAATAGTTGTCTGTTTTGGAAAACGCTAAAATTTGCGCGGCCATGTCAACCGCTTCGGCAACAGACTGCTTAATCACCTCGTCTTTAATTTTTTGCTTTTTCAACAAAGCCACATACTTATCCTGCTCTTCCTGCAAAGTATAGCCCGATGGTAGTAGTAGTTTGCCAGCCTCCAACACACAATATGCCGCGGCAACCTGGTAATCGGCATCCGGGTATTTATCTTTGTTAAAGGTGGTATGGAAATTCTTGGTAAATTTTGATGCATCAGGCAACGTGTTATTATAGGCCGATACAATCTGGTAAGCCCCCAGCATGGTGTAAGCATAATAACGTGCCGCTACCGGCGGACTAATCACGTCGTGCATCATTACCATCGAGATGGCATGAATGGGGCGCTGCATTGATAAATGCTCGGGCAAACTTTTATTTCGCCCTGCAGAAGCTGATGACAGCAGATTTAAGCAAAAAAGAAGGGAAACAGCTAATATTTTCATGGCTCTTGATAAAATGTTAATGGCTGACCGGCTACACCAATCAGTAAATATTTTGCACCGTTAATGGTTATTTCTATTGCAGATTTAACGTCGCCTTCAACATCCAATCCACTCACCGGCTGTCTGACGTAGGTAAAGTTTCCTTTCCCGTCGCCTTTTAATAAACAGCCGTAGTTGGCATCAATACTGCCAATTTTTAAGCGGTTGTCGGTATGGTTGCCCATTAGTAAGACGTCCGGCTTTTTATCGTGGTCAAAATCTTTGACTACAATCTTACTTACCATCGAAAACTGTGCTTCTACCGGTAAAACGGTTTTACTGAATTTGCCATTCTGGTTAATGAATACGCAGGTGTTTACCTCGTTAGCCGACAATTTACTGGCTTTCTCCAGTTTATCGGCCGGAATAATGTCTTGCAGGGTAGCATCAGCGTAAGCTTTGTAAGAGGTAAATTTACGGCGCATCGGGTACATTTGCTCGTTAAGTTCATCGCGGCTTACAAAAGGATAACTTTTGCCCTGAACATAAAAACAAAACATTGGGTCGATAGAGCCGTTGCCATCAAAATCGGCAAAATACATTTCGGCCGGTTCTTTGGCCGAGGCTTGTATAACCGAATTGCAGCCTAGGTTGCCGGCAATTAAATCGTCCTGGCCATCGCCGTTTATATCGGCTACAGCAAGGGTATTCCAAAAGCCGTTTTGCGGGGTGGTAAAGTAAGTATCGGTTTGGTCGGTAAAGCCGTTGGCGGAGTTGATGTACACCTTAATCGGCATCAGTTCGCCGCAAACTACCAGGTCTTTACGTCCATCACGGTTCAGGTCGCACCATTGGGCATCGGTTACCATACCGGCATTGGCGAAAAGTGCATCTGCTATGCTGAATTTACCTTTACCGCCATTAACCAGCAAATAACTTTTGGGTGTAACCGGGTATTTGCCTGGAATAACACGCCCGCCCACAAAAAGGTCCATATCGCCGTCTTTGTCAAAATCGCACGGACTAACACACGATTTACTGCTGGCATTTAAAACCGGCAACGCATTAGCAGCTAAGTTAAAGTGGCCTTTGCCATTGTTGAGGTAGAGCTCATCCTGCAGGTTTTCACTGTCGGCATCGTATAAATTGTAGCCGCCTTTGGCCAGGTACAAATCAGGATAACCATCACCGTTGGCATCAAAAAATGTTGCCGCCGAGGTGGTGCCGGCAGGGGTTTTACTGCTTTCAACCGTTTCAGCCACAAACTTGGCGCCCGGTTGCTGCAGGTAAACGTTGCCTTGTGCCTGCGGACCTCCACTGATGAATAAATCTTCCAGTCCGTCTTTGTTTACATCTGCGTTGACAATAACCGGTGTGGTTTTCGAAAACATAAACAGCATCAGCAACTGCCGTTTAAAATCGTTTATAGCTTCTTCAGGCGCTTTATACTCGATAAACGGTTTAGCTACGGTAAACATGGGCTTAACAGCTTTAGGCAAGGTGTTAACTGCTGTTGGCTGATAACTCACTTCGAGCAGTTGGTTGGCCGTAACTTTCGCCATTCTCTGTACCTTATTATCAGGCCAGATAATTTTTACTGAATCTGCCGTAGCAGCTTTACCCAAACCAAACACGACTTGTGTGCTAACGGCCGACAGGTAGCCGCGCGCCGGGTTTACTTCCTGGTACTGCACATTGCCCCCGGCGTAAACGTAGATTTTGCTGCCCAGTGCCTGCGTGTTTTTATTGTTACCTTTCAGCTTAAAACTTAAATAATTGGTACCATTCAGTTCGCGTGATTGGTTTTGATAAATAGATGCCGGCTGATTTATATTGTTGACCACTAAATCCAAGTCACCATCATTATCTAAATCTGCATAAACTGCGCCGCTGGATATGCTGGCATCGCCTAATCCCCATTCAGTTTGTTTATTAGTAAAGGTAAGATTGCGGTTATTTTGAAAGATGTAGTTGGGTAGGGTAGTAGAAGGCATGGCCTTAATTAAGTCCATCAGCAGGTATGGCTCGCGGTCCATCGCTTTCTTAATCTTGTAGTCGCCCCAGTATCTTAAAAAGTCTTTGTTGGTGTAATCACGCAGGTAACCGTTGCTGATGAAAATGTCTTTATAACCGTCGTTATCAAAATCGGCAATTAAGGGGCACCAGCTCCAGTCGGTAGCTGAAACACCAGCCAGTTGGGCAATTTCACTGAATGTGTTGTTGCCGTTGTTTAACTGCAGCATATTGCGCATGTACTGCTTGTATAAATCCTGCTGCTGCATTAACTCAAACGATTCGTAATTTTCTTCGAGCTGCAGTGATTTTTGACGATGATTATCGCGCGGCAGCATATCCAGCGTTAAAATATCCGGAAAGCCATCGTTGTTAAAGTCGGCAATATCCACACCCATCGAAAAATGGGCCATGTGCCTTACCAGTTGCTTAGAGCGTTCGG
>CAJYSL010000353.1 GCA_913777515.1 uncultured Mucilaginibacter sp. | reverse complement strand
ATATGGTCAATGGCGCGGCTGGTTTTAAATAAGATAACCGGTACCTCCGGGAACTGGTTGTGGATGTAGGCGCTCTCCTAAAATATGTATATTTGAAAATGTTTGTTTTCCTGCTCATTTACCTGGCGTCCTTCGTCATCTCGTTAAGAGATGTGATGCGCGGTAAAACAGCAAGTGTACTTACCTTTATTATCTTCGGGTTATCGCTGTATTATACAGCAATGTCTGTCGCCTTCATGTTGGGACTGGCTAAGATTATTCCTTTCTTCCAGGTATTTAAGGAGCTGCTGATTATTTTAGCTTTTACCACTAACATTCTGAAGTTAAAGAGCCGACCTCGGTTGCATTTGATAGATTATCTGATATTAATTTACTTCGGGTACCTATGTTCGTATGCCGTTTTGCCGATAGGGGCGCAGTCTTTTGGCGAAAAATTGGTAGCGTTAAAAAGCCATTCATTCTATCTGGTGGTTTATTTTACAGCACGTTTAACCGATATCCGGGAGGTATACATCAGTAAATACTTTAATTATATCGTCCTTTTAGCTATTGCTGCCGGTATTGTTTTAACAGGCGAGTTAATGGTTGGTGCGCACCTGCAAACCTTTACCGGGTATGCCGATTACAGCTACTACTTTTTCAATTTCGAACCCGAAGGTAACTTTCGTCTTAACTGGACTTTTGAGTCGGACGGTGGTGTGCCGCGCCATGCCAGCTTTTTTACCAGTCCGCTTGAGTTTGCCACGGCAACCGTTTTTGCTTTGGCCACTGTTTTAGGTTTGTTTACTGATGACCGTAACCGTTTGCGGATTAATGAATGGGGAATGGCGGCCATAGGCGCTACCCTGTTGGCAATTATATTTGCTATATCCAGAGCGCCGCTGGCCAGTTATGGTCTGGTGGTTTACGTTTATGCTTTGGTTACCAAAAAGAAGAAAATTATATACGCTGTGCATACTGTAATATTATTGGGGGCCTTATACGTTGCTTATTTGTTTTTGGGCATTAGCGCTTCTAAAAAAGGTTTAACGGAGACCTTGATGAATACCGTAGATTTTAGCGACCCGTCAAGTGCCGGGCATGTTATACAGTGGGTAATAGGTATTATGGCTATGGTAAGCCATCCGTTGGGTTTAGGTTTAGGCTCATCAGGTAGGGTTGCCGGCTCTATTGGCGAGACCATTGGCGGCGAAAATCAGTTTATTATTATTGGAGTACAAGCCGGTATTTTAGCACTGTTGCTATATTTAACCATCTATATAATGTTCATTAAAAAGAGCATCGGTTGGTTGAAAATACTCAAAGGCAAAGAAAGAAAGTTATGCCTGACAGTGTTGCTGATGAAAGTAGGAATTCTGATTTCATTATTTACTTCCGAGGTCGAATCATCATCCTACGTATCTTATCTCAATTGGTTTTTTTCGGGATTACTGGTGAGCACAGTGATGCAATATCAGGCTGTGAGTAAAGAGTCTCCATCCTCCAAGCTTATTACTACATAAGTTATTAGCCCTTTTCGGCCATAATAAAAAGCAGGGTGTCCAGCATAAGCTTTTGGGTATCGTAGCCGGTTACAATTTTAACCGAAGAAAAGCCTGCTTTCTTAAAGGCATCCAGCAAGTCCCAGCCAAAATGATAGTAACATAAAATACCTTGAGGTATAACCGGGTCTCCATGGTACTCGGGTTCTAACAAATGTTTGATGTTACCGTCGGCATCAATGGTGGCTCTGGTTAACGTAGTTAGGTTATCTACAATAAAAGGTGTGCTTAATAAAACATGGCCACCTGGTTTGGTTACGCGGTGTAATTCGTTAAGTGCAGATTGATAATCGGGAATATGTTCCAGGTCCTCGAAAGACATACACAAATCAAAACTATTATCAGGGTAAGTGAGTGCAGTAAGGTCTTGGTGCAGCGGGTCACCAGATTTATAAATACTGGTTGTTATTTGCTGATCGGCACCAAAAGGCAGGTTTTTATGAAAGGGAGTATTGTGCTCGCTTAAGTAAACTGTTTTTACCTCAGAAAAATACTTTTTTATTATCTCAAGGCAAAACCTCATCCTGGAGTTAAGGCCCGTATAATCGGTAAAGGCTTCGCGTAAACTAAAGTTGTTTTTAAAACGGTTTAGTTTGTACAGTACACCACCGCTTTTCACATACTGATGACGACTTAAAGCAGTAATTTCTTTCTCAAAATGATTCCTGAAGCTGGTGTAAGGCAGTAGTTTGTCGTAGTCCTCTTTGCGGTGTAAAGCTGTAATTAAAGCGTTGTAAGGAGAATCTTGGTGTAGGTAATCAATGTTTTTAGCCGTAGCCCTATGTACCTTATCAATACCTTTTCTTACAACGCTTTTAAGTGCTTTAATCATAAGCTTTAAAAATACACTATTTGAGTTATATGTCAAGCAGTATTACTTGTAGATAAATTCTCATCACATGCTGTCAATTATATTAATTGTGATTATATATAAACTCTGCTCAAATCATCCATAATTTGCTCGAAGTCTGGCTTAGCCAAAATGTATTCTTCCAATAATTTTAACTGATTTTGAGCCCGCATTAGATTATGGTTGGGATAAGTAACCGGATAATAGATGTCGTTATTTAAAAAGTCGGTTAAAAAGCGGACGGCCTGCATGTAAATCATAAACTCGCCAGCATAGATGAAGAGGTCTTTTTCTGTTGGTGTTAAATGCTCACCCATGGCTTCGATGTACCCGGCGTAGATAGCAGCAAAGAAATCATATCTGATGGTAATCTTTGTTAAGTCCTGTTCTTCTTCACTGGCCTGGGCCAGGTAGGTGCGCATCATGTCGCCGACATCACTGATGAAATAGCCGGGCATCATGGTGTCCAGGTCTACCACGGCCAGACCTTTGCCGGCTTCATCAAATAAAACGTTATTGATTTTGGTATCATGGTGAATGACCCTCAGTTTTACTGCCGAATTTTTTTTTAGCTGCTCATATTGGTCTGCAATAGATGAGTAATTATTGATTTTGAAAATCTCATTTTGAGCCTGCAAAAGGCGCTGCTCGTCGGCATGAACAAGGGCCTGTTTAAATTGAGCAATCCTCGAGCTCAAATTATGAAAATCGACTATCGGATGTTTAAGTTGTACTACATCAAACTTATTCAGCGCTGAGGTAAGTTTGCCAAACTGCAAAGCAGCCTCATAAGCTTGATGGCTTTGGGTAAGATAATTAACCGTATG
>CAJYSL010000352.1 GCA_913777515.1 uncultured Mucilaginibacter sp. | reverse complement strand
TTTGTAAATAGCTGTTGCCATCCGCATGTCTAATATAGCGGTTATAAGCCAATAAACTTCCGCTATTGCTCCAGATAACACTTCCCACGGCTTTATCATCATCGTTATGAAATGTAGCCTGCTCCGCCTGCCCGGTTTTAATATTAATAAGCCAAACATTGTTGGCGGACAAGCAAGCAATACGTTTTCCATCCGGCGAAATATTGAACGGCCCGGACACACCGTCTTGAAGTTTGCTGATTTGATAAGGTTGCCCGTCTAAAGGCGAAACGCTGAAAACCTGAACCACGTTGTTGTCGTCATAAGACAGAAAGGTAATCAGCGTACCATCGTTATTAGACCTTAGCCAATGCCTCGGGCCGCAAACGCCATGTTGGGTATAAGTTAACCGACGCTGTTTTACAGACTCGGGCACTAATGGGGGCGAGGTTGCGCTGCCAAGCGTTTGCTGTAATTCTTCATCAGAAAATTGCTCGGGCAGGTCGACGATGTAAACTTCTCTTTTTTCCTTCCCTTGTTCATCGTATAGGCAGCCCTGAAAGGCAATAGCTTTGCGCTGCCATTGGCCACCTGCCTTTTGGTAGCCATGGGTGCCTATCCAGCATTCGTCAACTGCTGCAAAAATCTCGTCGGTGTTGGGCTGTGCATCAGCTTTAATTTCAGAAATCAGCATCGAGAACATGCTGCCCGAAAAGTTTTCAGCGTCGTTTGGCCGCGTCACGGTAACCGGGTGCCCCGGTATCATAATTCCTACCGACCGGTTAAATTTTTTATCGGGTTGTTGCTGGCTCAGTTCATCCAGTAAATAGTCATTATAAGTATAGCTTATCCAGTTGCCGTCGCCGCTCCATTGGTGCGCGTGAGTACCACCGCGTAATGCACCCGGTACCAGTGGTTCGGTAATATTGCGTGCATCCAGGTTCTCGGCTTGGTTTAAGCAGGTAAGTTCTACTTTGATACCCGACCTGCGGTTAAAAGCATAGGGCTGTTGTTGGTTGCAGTTGAGCAAGCCCCGCAAAAACATGATGCTTTTATACGTTGGCGAAAAACTTGCAGCGCCGGCCCCCGGACCATACTCGCTTTGTTTCGGCACCTGGTAAGCCAGTGTTTCTTCACCAGTTTGTACATCAACTATTTCTATGGAGCCGGTTGTCTGAATTTGCGTATCGTCGTTGCGGGTATCATAAACAATCAGGGCATCGTCATCGCAAAATACCTGGGTGTTATGCAAACAATGCCCCTTGGGCGATGAGGTGAGCTGCCGCTCTCGGATTAACATAAATTTTAAAATAGGTAGTAAGGCGTTGCTATTTGATAGCCGAACTAAATTGAGCTATAATGTTTTACACATGGTGTATTATGCTAAAAATATATGCTAAGCTAACGCAGTACTTATTGTTTTTTATCCATCTATTATACGTTATTATCCAAATTTGTTAACTGTTGTTCAGGAATTCTTAAATATAAATTCAATGGTAATGCATTAAGTTGCTGTAATTCAGGTGTTTTTAATTTTGAAAGCAGTGCCGTTAATACCTTTTTTGAATAAATTATAGCCAACGAATTACTTGCAGATATTGTCATGGTTTTGTAACTTAAACTTCTCAATAAAACAATATAGACCATATTATTTGACGGCAAACAGGTTATGAAGCCTCATTTTTATAAGATTACCAATAATGACGAGAGCTCGCTGAGCGCTAATTTGAGGGTGCAGCCAAACTTTGGCCGGCTATGGCATTATCATCCGGAGCTGGAGTTGCACTACATCATTAAAGGGCAGGGCGTGCGTTTTATTGGCGATAGTATCAGCAACTTTCAGGATGATGAGTTGGTGTTGTTGGGGCAAAACCTACCGCATACATGGCGCTGCAATGAGAGCAAAACACTGGGCATTCGCGAGGATAGTACAGCAGCGATTGTGATACAGTTTTTGCCCGATTTTTTAGGCAAGGAGTTTTTTTCAATACCCGAGGCATTGCAAATACGGCTGCTATTCGAAAAAGCCAAACGCGGTTTGTTAATCACCGGAAAAACCAAGGTTATTGTACACCAAAAAATGCTAAAGGCGGTTGAGGAAAGCGGCATGTACCGGATATTGACATTGCTCGAAATTTTGCATATCCTGTCGCAAAGCTGCGAACTGAATTATATTGCCACATCAACCAACTTCCACCGCTCTAACGAAGCCGAGTCGGTGAGGTTGAATAAAATTTATGCCCATACCATGGCCAATTTTAAACGGCCTTTACCGCTCGAAGAAATGGCCGAGGTAGCCAGTTTAAGCGTCACTTCGTTTTGCCGTTATTTTAAAATGATGACCAACAAGTCATTTCACGATTTTTTGATGGAAATCAGGATTAGCAACGCCTGCCGCCTGTTGGTCGAAGATAACCTGTCTATCAACGCCATTTGTTACGACTGCGGTTTTGGCAATGTCTCCAACTTTTACCGCTACTTTGTACGCATCAAAAATACTACTCCCGCCGAGTTTAAAAAGCAATATCTGGAACGCAAGCTAACTGATGTTTAAAATATAGGTTTTCAACCTATTGACTCAGCCTTTACTTATCTTTTGGTCTCATCAAAAAAACTGTAGAGAGGAGATTTGCAAGTATAATAAAAAGCTAATATTGTTAGTTTTTTGGTTATCTTTAATTACCGCTTTTAGGTGATTGAGCAGATGGCTAATTCATTGTTTTATAATCCGTTTATGCAAGTTGATGAGGTTGCACTTCGTAAACTAATCGGTATGAAAAAACCTCATGTAGTTGTTCAGCGTTTTCCTTGGCCAGGGCAGTCTATGCAGAAAACTTTTTTAATGTCTGCCTATGAGCACGAACATGAGGCTCTTTTACATGGTCAGGAATTACGGTTGGGCGAAGGCAAAGTTCTGAACTTGTTGAACATTGCGCACTACCAGAATATGGTAAAGCTGTTGCAGGCAAGTGCAGATACCGCCTTGTTTTTTTCAGGTTCTATAGATGCTAAGCACGAAAGAAAATTGAAAAGGGCGTATCTGAATGCAGTGTCTGCTTACATTTATAATATCCGCATGAAAAGGACAGGGAGTTGCCATGTACGGATATATGTGGAACACGGGCGTGTAAAAGCCGACATTACCTCGGGTAATCAAAGCCACAACGCTTTTTTTTATGATATGATTAAATAGGAACTTATGTGCAGAGATATCAGCTTTCATTCGGATATCGAAATGGTCATCAGGGATTTTGAGGGTATCAAATTAGTTGCCGGCGTCACAAATCAGTCTGCAGACATGATTCACGTTACCTGCGAGACAATGCCTGAACATCCCATCGTAGTAAATCGCCAAGTGTTGGCCTTAACAAACATGAGCTGGGGTGTAGTGCCAACATTTGTAACCGACCCGCGTGAGCGGCAGGCTCAGCGACGTAACTATGTTAATGCCCGGTCTGAACGGGTGATTGACGATAAAACATCTTACTGGCATAAACTTCGCAACAATCGGTGCCTTATTCCGGCAACGGGTATCTTTGAGCACCGTAAAGTAAAAGGTTTTAAAAATAAAATTCCATATCATATCAGTATCGCTGGCCGCGAACAGTTTTATATTCCTGCACTGTACCAGGTGAGCAAAGAAATTGACTCGCAAACAGGTGAAATATACAGTTTTGCTTCATTTTCAATGCTGACGCGTGAGGCCAATCAAAAAATGATGTGGATACATAATGATGGTGACCACAAGCATCGTATGCCGCTGTTTTTAACCAAAGAGATGGAGCAGGCCTGGGTGATGGACGACTTAGGTGACGATGATATGGATGAAATTTTTCATTGCAAAATCTCATCTGACGATTTAGTGCATTACCCTGTTTTTTCTATCCGTGGCTCAAAAGCACAACCCGACGGAAAAGACAAAGACGCTTTTTACGATTGGGGCGGCAAACTGCCGGAATACGGAGCTGATGACCTGCCGCCTCTTGAGCAAAGCAGCCTGTTTTAAGGTTTTAATCGTTACACTTAGCATTTTTTGAAATTATAGCGATAGCATTAAACCGTAAAGACAATGTAAGTTAGCAACTTATCGTACTCCGCGGGGCATTGCCGAGGGTGACAATCCGATTTAAAACAATGCGACGCTTTTATTTGCAATGATTGGGTTGTTGATTTAGAAAGAAATAACCATTGCTTTTTGCTACCGACTTTTAATAAAATCACTCAAATAGCTGCATTCATTAACTGCCTGCTTGTAAAACGCAGTTGATTGATACGGCTGCATTTCTTTAAAATAGCTATTGCTTTTAAGGGAGGCTAAGTATGCTTTACGCTGCTTTTCATAATCGTCGTAATTGTTTAGGTAAGATGGTGCCTCATGTTGTTTTTGTTCGCACTTGGCAGCCATAAATGTACAACGGGCTTTTAGTTCGGGGTTGTTGCTTAAATCTCGTGCTTTCAAATAATATTGTTGGGCGAGGTTGGTTTTTATGTAATCATCGTCAAAGTAATACATTGGTTTTCGGCCAAAATCGGTAGACGACCATTGGTAGGTAATCAGTCCCCAGGAGTTGCCATAGGTAGAGGTGTTGTACAAGGCGGTGGCCATTTGATAGTAAACCTCAGCATTTTTGGGTTCATTTTTTAACTGGGCTTCTAAAGCGGCCATCTTTTGGGCAAAGCTAAGCTTGGTATAGCGCTTACCGCCGACTTGCTTAGGATAATCGTTGATGGCTGCATAGAAAGGGTCGCCCTGGTAACTGGAGCCGCCATCATAATAATTTTCGCCATTGTAATTGGCGTTTCTCTCTTTAAGGTTTTTGATACGTTGAAAGGCCAAAGCCGCCTGCGGGTAGTGATGCTCTCGCAGTTCTATAGTGCCCAAAAGTTCATAAAGTTGGTCACTATCAATAGCTTTTAAATCAGCACTCAAAAACGACAAGTAGCGGTCAGTTTGCGGTTGTTGTTTCCATTTGATGATTTGCTCGAGGTGGTTGGAATGCAAAAATTTAAACCAAAAGTCAGGCAGTTTTTTATCAATATAGCCACCGTAATTTGATGCATAACCATTGTTGCTTTTGAGTAAAGCTAAAGCTGCTTTAGCCGTATCGCCCTGGCGCAAGTAGGCCGGTGCCAGCACATGGGTATAAAAATTACGCGCTGTGATGCCAAAATGGTTTTCATCATTAGGCGACTTGTAGTAAACGTTTAAGTTAGGCTTTACACCAGCTACCATTTTGTTTTGCAGCCATTGGAGCGATGGTAAAAGCGAGGCTTCATCAACCGCTTGTATTTGTTTAAGGCGTTGCGCCGATAGCAGTAAATTGATAATCTGTTTTTGGTCGGTTAATTGGGGGCTTAGCGTCGCATTTTGCAGTTCGTTTAGGGTTTTAAGCCCATCGTCCGGATGGTTTTGCATAAAATACAAGTAGGCATTAATTACCTTGCCAATTTGCGAATCCGGGTATTTGCCATCGCTGCTCAAGTTGGTACAAAAGGTGCGCAGTTTTTCTATATGCTCGTCGTATTTATTTTTAACACTGTCGGGCTGGTTTACAAAAAAGCTGCCTTGAGGTAGAGATTGCCCTATTGGCGACTGCTCTTTGTTATGACGCAGGGCATACCAGCCAATGCCGGCAACACCCGCTACCATTAAAACTCCAGCCGCAATGTTGCCGGGCCGTTTATCCGTGTTTTTTTTAAGGGTGTAAATCAATAGCGCAACGCCTCCGGCCAAGATAAAGATTCCCAAAATCAAAGGCCATTTAGCTGTAGCCGCGGGCGATGCTTGTTTTTCGGTAACTTTATGGGTTGTACTGCTGTAAAACAGTTCGTTATCATTGGCCAGTGCAGGCGTTAAATAATTTTGCTCCAGTTTATTCACTTCTCTAACCAGCAAAGTGCCTACCATAGGCGATTCAGGTGCGTAGTCATACACTTGCTTAAGGTCATTCACTTCAATTTCGGGGTTAGCAAAACCTTCTATAGCGTAGAGATTAGCTTTTTGTTGCGGTGTTTGTGCCAGTTTTAGTGCCTCGTTTAGCGGTGGCTTGATGTAATGGTAATTACGATAAGCCTGTATGCGGCGCTCCGGATATTCGGCAAATACCTTGGAGAAAAGATAAGCTGCCTGTATAGTATCGCCTAACCTGCGCTGCTCACCGGCTTTGAGCGACAAGGCCCAACCTTTTACGTGGCTTTGCGATGGGACTTTAACAAGTTGCTCATCATAAATTTTATTCGCTTCCTTAAAGTCCTCAGCGTAATGATTTAATTTTTGAGCCTGATAAAGATAGCGGAGCTTTAGAAAGCCATCAACTTCGTTATTGGCAGCTTGCAGGGCTTCGTTGGCCTGCGCTTTAAGTCCGGCGGTATCTATGGGGGCGGGGTTCCAGGCGTTGCCTTCAGCGGTACCCAACTGTTCTGCCTGCAGTGCAAATTGATAATACTTCCGGGCAGCAAAATGTGTGGTGTCTTTTAGCGCACGTAAAAAGGTGTTATTAGCTAAGCTGTCTGGCAGAGAGCTTCCCTTTTCAATAAAACGGAGGGTTTGTTGTTTTGCGGCGCTATCTGCGTGATACATCACCTCCTCAACATCAGCAGGTTTAATTGATTTTCCTAAGTATTGTGCCCATTCCTGAGCGTTTATTTCGGCTTCGCTTGCAGGCTCTTCATCGGTATAAGTAAACCGATAGTCGGTAAAATAAAACGCGTTATAGTCTTTTCTACCCTCAACGTCCGGATGAAAAAAAGAAGTGTAGTAATCGTAAGGGTCAGGCTCATCGGCGCAAGCCATCATAACGGCAATGCCAATCAGTAAAAAGCCGGCCAGGCTAACGGAATAAATGAGCAGTTTCTTCCAGGGTTTCATAGGTGTAATGTTTCAGCGTAGATTCATCTAAGTGAAAGTAAATCAAATTTAGCGTATCATTAGCTACATATTTACTAATATAGCTGGCAGTTGTTTTTAGTTGGGTTGCAGGTACATTTTCCCATCTCACTTCGTCGCCTTGTTTGAGGCCGAGGGCAGGTAAATCATTTAATAATGTGTACAGATGATTATCTGCAATTGCAAATAGCTGTTTATTGTTGAAGCTGTCCGCGTTAAGCCTTTTGGCTATACCGATGTATTGGTGCTGCCTGAATACCACTGCCCAGCTAAAAAGCGGCAGGCCAACATCAACCGGCATGGGATAATGCTTAAGATTTGACCCCATATATTTTTCGAGTTCCTGCTGGTCTAAAATTGAATTTTGCGGTCC
>CAJYSL010000351.1 GCA_913777515.1 uncultured Mucilaginibacter sp. | reverse complement strand
CTGCCGGTAAACCAAGCCATGCCCACCGGCGATTGCTCAAAAATGTTACGGAACAGCGTTTCGCTCAAGGCAAGCTGGTCATACAAATATTGCAGGTGGTGCTGGGTTTCGGTCAGTTCTTCATTAGTGGCTTGGTACTCTTCGTTGATAGCAATTAGCTCTTCATTTGCTGATGTGAGTTCTTCGTTAAGCGTTTCGGCCTGCGACTCTTTGTCACGAACCAACTGCCAGGCCAGCACCCGCTGGGTAACGTCGGTAGCGGTATTTATGATGGCATAGGTTTTACCCTCAGCATCCATCACCGGCCGGTATTCAAAATCAAAATAAGTTGGTGTAAGCACACCATTGATATTGATGTTGGCCAGCGTGTCGGTGGCCGTATACACCTCTCCGTTTTGCCAAACGCGGTCCAACAGCGGAAAAAACTCTGTGAACTCTGGGGCTACTTCGGCCAGGGGTTTACCCAAAATGCTGTCGTCTTTATGCCAGATGCGGAGCATGGCATCATTAATAAAGCCAATTTGCAGATTACGGCTGGTATATACCACTGTACCCTCCCGCGCCTGCGCAAGTATTTGCAATATGATACTACCGGGAGGCAGGTTCGAAAGGGTATTCAAGAGGAGGATGAAATTTTATGGTGTAAATATATAAAATTATGAATTGGGTGTATGGGGTGCGTTTTAAAAGAGCTTTTTGGAGTGGAATGGATTATTGTTTCCGCTTGTATAAAAATGTAAATACGATCGTAACCTCAGCCAGTGGTCTTTATAATCTTTTCCCCGCTTATTGCTGCGGTGGCTATTTCTTTGTCTTGAATCAGAATTTACAGAATTAATGGATTTACAGAATTTTTTTTAGGCTTTCAAAGTCCTCCCCAGCCCCATGTAGTGGAGTTTTAATTTGCCCTATTCAAAGGCTCACCCTTTAGGGGGCCGGGGGGACTTCGCTGCCGCAAGCCTCCTGGCTTGTGGCTCGCTGACAGGTATGTCAGGCGTTATAATGTTCAGGTAGATAGCCCACTAATGAGAAACTCCTCCTTATGGGGGTTGGGGGCTTAACCACAAGCCAGGAGGCTTGCGGCAGCGAAAATATTATTGGTAATTCTGTAAATTCATCAATTCTGTCAATTCTGATTCAGAGAATTTTACCTATAGGGCCCCGGTTTGTGGTTAATTAAGCCAGAACCGGAATTTAACGAATTATAAAAATTAACAGGAATGCTTATCATACCTGTTAAAGCTATTGCTTAAAGTAAAAATTTAGGTCAGGCATCAACCACAGTAGACCTTAAATTTATCGTAAATCAATATATTTATTTTGATTTGCGATTGAAATAGATTTATATTTACTCAAAATATAATCACATGAAAAATATTGCTGTCTGGATGAAAGCCATCACTGTTGTGCTTTGGGTTTCGGTTATCGGGTTTGGTATTACGCTGGTTAATACTACGGGTTTGCTATTTACTACAAACGACATGGTGGCTAACGTTTGGGTAAAATCATCAGCCGCTCCGAGTACTAAACAAACAGAATTACGGGTCACCGAAGGCGTGCTTTCATTTAAGTCGGACCGGTTGCTCGACCGGGTATTTTTTAAGCATGTTTACGGTTACCACAATTTTCTGCAGTCGCTGTTTACGTTTGTGGTGTGCTTGCTGCTGTTGATTACCGTCCGGAAAATAGATTTACAAAATCCCTTTACCCTACAGGTAGCCAGGCATATCAATATTATTGGCTTGGCATTCATCGTTTATGGCTTGCTCAGCCTCGGGGCTTCATTGTATATGGAGTACCGTATTGTGCAGGTAAACCCCGCGCTAAGCAGTGCCTATCATGACTTTAGGGATGATTTGTCGAATATCAAAATCGGAGTATTTATTTTAATATTGGGGCTGATTTACCGGGTTGGGGTAAACTTTCAGCAAGAAAATCGTTTAACTATATAAAAACGGATGCCTATTGTAATTAATATAGATGTGATGCTGGCCAAGCGCAAAATGTCGATGAACGAGCTGCAGCAACGCGTGGGCATTACGCTGGCCAATTTGTCTATCCTCAAAAACGGCAAGGCCAAAGCTATCCGTATCGAAACGCTCGACCTGGTATGCAAGGCACTGAACTGCCAACCGGGCGATATTTTAGAATATGTGCCCGAGTGATGGTTTTATGCTTTTAAGCTGTTAGGTTTGCAAACATCACGCTCAATGTTATTGATGAAAACCTTTACCCTTGCCCTGCTGTCTTTTTTATGTGCGTTTGACGCCCTGGCACAAAACCAAAAGCTACGCGCCGATGCCAAACAGGATGCTTTATGGATGCGGCAGTACCTCAACAGAGAAAATAAACTGGAAGCTGCCAAAGATGATGCTGCCGCACGGGTAAAATGGCTGAGCGGAAAAATTATTTACACGCCCGACAGCTGCCTGAGGTTTTGCCAGCTAATGGGCCGCATAGGTACACGCACCGAACCGGTTTACACGGCCGCCGCGCAAGGCATGTACCAGGGCAAAGTAATTAATTTAGCGATCCCGACCGACAATGAATATTATAGCTTTAGCGACTACCCTATTGCAACCATTGTAAGGTTACACTCGGGCAAACAAAGCAGTTACCTGATGCTGTCGGCCAGTTATGGTTGGCCTTTGAGCGTGGCACTGGTTAGTCGCAATCTGTCGGCTCCGTTAAAAAAATCGTGGTTAAACCCCAACCGCTTTTATCATGCCGCTACGTTACTGAGACTTAGCAAAAATGAACTTACGGATATAGGTTTTGAGCAAACTACTGAAACACGTAGATATGGAACGGACGAGGTTATATCAGGGAACTCCCTACATGCCCAGCCTGTTTTTACTTTTAAGAGCAAAAGGCTGGCGTCGTACCTTAAATACGACATTGGTGACAACACCATCACTTTTATGGTGAATACGTACAACTATAAAAACGAGGCTGAAGAAAGTGAAAATACAGACAAACAACCATTATTTGTAACCCGGCACAGCGGTTATTTTTCTTATAAAGGAGACTCCTTTATGATGGAAGAAAACAATACCAGCTATGAACCCAAATTGCAATCGCTCTCTAAAGTGATTGCTACCCGAAACTTTAAAACCGGCAAGTACATCACCAAAGTAATAGCTACCATACGATACGAAGAAGTTGGTTTTAGCGTTTTGCCTGTGCTATATACCGACTATTACATCAACGGTAAAAAGTTTGGAAGTGTTGATAATACCATCAATATTGAACCTGACAAATTTACACTTGAACCTGAATTTACTGCGCTTGATGCTAACCATATAGTATTTTTTATAACCGACCGAACCAATGACCATCTTCCGGGAGATTGCGGCGCATGCGACTTTGAAAATTCTACTTTTATGCTGGCTACGCCATCTGGTGTGCGGCCACTGTTATATGTATCATGGGATACCCGGAACGTTTACACGCAGTATGCCTACGTCGACAAAAACCTTGACAAAGAACACATCTTTTACCTGGAAGATGAAGAATCGACCCGCGATAACGGAAGTGAAGCACAAATAGCCGCAGCATACTGGAAAGATAAGTCGACCTATGTATTTAAAGTGAGTGACGGCAACCAATACCGTAACTTTTACCTAAAATTCATCAACCAACAATCAAAGATTAGCGTAAAGGTAATGCCAGGCCAGTTGATGGATGAAGAGAAAAAGCAAGAGGCTGAGAATTGAATGATGTAAAAACAGGCAGACAAACTCGGCATAATACTGGCTGAATAATGATAATGAAAGCAGTTATAAACCAATATAATCCCGAACCTTTGCGCTAAAATGAGATGAGTCTGAATCAGGCACCGCCCCCAACCCTTCGTACCGAAAGGCTTACCCTGCGGCAACTCCTACATAGTGATGATAACGAGATTTTTGCCCTGCGCACTAACGAAGAAGTAAACCGTTACCTGGACAGGGCACCAAGCCAGTCTATCGGCGATGCCCAAAAATTCATCCAAATCATCCTCCAAAATCAATCCCTTTACTGGGCCATCACGCTTACCGGCAACAACACCCTTATCGGTACCGTTTGCTTGTTTGACTTGTCGGATAATCTTCAACAAGCCGAAATAGGCTATGAACTGTTACCCGAATTTCAAAGTAAAGGCATCATGCAAGAAGCTTTGCGCGCGGTGATTGATCTTGCATTTCAGCACTTGCGGCTTAACTCCTTGACGGCCTGCACACAAGGCGAAAACAAGGCATCACTCAGGCTGTTAGAAAAACTGAACTTTGCTAAGCAGCAGATGCAGGAAGATAATTTGGTGACTTACATATTGAACCGAAAACGATAAAAAGTATGATGTAATGGTTTGTTTTTCTATCTTGCGTCACCAATTACAAATACTCACCTCTGCTGCAATTACTGGTTGCAACCTTCAACTATAATTTCATTTGTATTTATTGCATCAACGGTGTGGTGTTGCAAAAGGAGGTTATAAAGGTTAGCCAGAGTACGTTTTAAATAGCCGTTCAAAGCACCGTCAACCTTAATCAACTATTAACCGTGAGTCTCGCTAAACACACTCCTATTTTACCCATTAGATACGTTATCATCCTAATTGTCTTATTTTTTTCGTCGATTTCCGTATCAGCTCAAACTGCCGGCAGTCAACTTAAAAATGCAGACTCAGACGTTAGGTCATCAATTAATTTTAACAGAGACTGGAAGTTTAAGCTGGCTGATGTAAGCGGTGCAAATGAAAACTCATTTGACGACTTGAAGTGGGAAAAAGTAGGTATCCCCCACTCATTTAGTATCCCCTACTTTATGTCGTCGGAGTTTTATGTTGGCTATGGCTGGTACCGGAAACATTTTACAGCGCCGAAGGGGTTTAGTCAAAAAAAAGTCACATTGGAGTTTGAGGGCGTATTTCAGCAAGCAGAAATATATGTTAACGGCCAAAAAGTGGGCGAACACCAAGGCGGCTACACCGGTTTTTCTGTTGATATAACCAAAGCCCTCAAAGCCGGAGACAACATGGTTGCCGTTAGAGTAAACAACTTGTGGAATCCCCAACTTGCCCCCCGGGCCGGAGAACATGTGTTTTCGGGCGGTATTTACCGCGACGTTCATTTAGTAGTAACCAACCCTATACATGTAAACTGGTACGGCACGTTTGTACAAACACCTGTGGTAAACAAAAACCAAGCTGTGGTTTTGGTTAATACCGACATCAGCAACGAAACCAACAAAGACCAAACCGTTAAGCTAAAAACAGACCTGATTAGTCCTGATGGCAAAGTGGCAGCAAGTTTTACTTCGTCTGAGGTTATAAAATCAGGGTCATTTAAAACAATAGCGCAACCTGTTAACAAGGTAACATCGCCCAAATTATGGGATACCGAACATCCGTATTTATACACAGCTGTAAGTTCGGTATCTGTTTCGGGCAAATTGATTGATCAATACAAAACCACTTTTGGTATCCGTACCATAGAATGGACGGCAGACAAAGGCTTTTTTTTAAACGGTAAACATCTTTATTTACGCGGCGCCAACGTTCATCAAGACCACGCCGGATGGGGCGATGCAGTTACTAATGCAGGCTTTTTACGCGATGTACAAATGGTAAAAGATGCAGGTTTTAATTTTATACGCGGCTCGCATTACCCGCACGACCCGGCCTTTGCCGAGGCTTGCGACGGGTTAGGCATCATTTTATGGTCGGAAAACCCTTTTTGGGGTATAGGAGGTAGCGATAACGTGCCGGATGGATACTGGAACACCAGCGCTTACCCTACCAACGCCAAAGACACCGCAGCATTTGAAGCCAGCGTGAAACAGCAGTTTCGGGACATGGTCAGGATTTTTCGCAACCATCCATCGATAGCGGTATGGAGTGTATCAAATGAGCCTTTTTTTACGGCACAGCATACCATTCCATCGATGAGAAAACTTTTAAAGAAACTGGTTGACATTTCTCACGAGACTGATCCGACCCGAAGTGCAGCAATAGGTGGTGCACAGCGACCGCTGGGTGATAACAGAATTGATAGGATTGGAGATATTGCCGGCTATAATGGCGACGGCGGTACAATAGACATATTTCAAAATCCCGGAATACCTAATTTGGTATCTGAATACGGTAGTACTACTGCCGATCGTCCTGGTAATTACTCTGCGGGTTGGGGCGACCTGAGCGCTATCAATGGCAAGGCCATTTACAGCTGGCGAGCAGGACAAGCTGTTTGGAGCGCTTTTGACCACGGCTCAATTGCAGGATCGACCTTAGGCAAGATGGGCATTATTGATTATTTTAGGATTCCAAAACGTGCATGGTATTGGTACCGTAATGAATACAAACATATTGCACCACCAGAATGGCCTAAGGCGGGTAAGCCAGCTGCTTTAAAACTCGCAGCTAATAAACAAACTGCCACCACAGACGGCACAGAAGATATTCAACTAATTGTAACTGTTTTAGATGAGGCAGGTAAACCTTTAAGCAACAGTCCGGAGGTAAAACTCGAAGTTATTTCGGGTCCGGGCGAATTTCCAACCGGCCCATCAATCTCTTTTAACGAGAAAAGTGACATCCGCATCATGGACGGGCAGGCTGCGATTGAATATCGTTCGTGGTATGCAGGCAAATCTACGGTGCGAGCTACGTCGCCCGGCCTTAAACCCGCGCTACTCACCATTAATTTTACGGGCAAATATCCTTATCAATCGTCGCTCAGGGTTGCCGAACGGCCCTACGTAAGGTTTACAAGCAAAACCAATAACGTAAAAACTCAAACCTTTGGCCACAACAATCCAACTTTTGCCAGCAGTTTTGCCGGGCAACATTTTTCGGGGCATGCTGCAGACGGAAACCTTACAACCTGGTGGCAACCCAAAGAGGATGATTCATCGCCCGAATGGACATTAGACACCGAAAAAAAACTATCCTTTTCGGAAATGAAGATTACATTTCCGGAGGCAAGAAGCTATACCTACAAAATAGAAGTGAGTGATGACCGGCAGCACTGGACGGTGATTGCTAATACAACAACCAACCCCAAAAATGAAAGCGTAAAAATGCTCAAACTAACGGGCACACAAGGCAGATATATAAAAATCAGCTTTGCCAAAGCGACAGAAGCGGCCCTGGCCGAGGTTGAAGTCACCGGCGAGGTTTTACAGTAAAAGGTATACACCCGCAGTCATTAAAAAGGTATTACAAACCAAACGCTTACAGAAAACCCACCATATTAATCAAAAACTCCCCCTTCAGGGGGCCGGGGGGGCCTGAGCTTTGCTTTGCATACGCCTCCCACAACTCATCCAGCGTTTTCCCGGTAATTTGCCTCCACGTATCGGCCGTATAAGTATGCTCCCGCAATTGCTTGTCTAATTTTTTCACAATGCCTTTACTCTGCTTTTGTTCGAGCCATAATAAAAAGCGGGCAACCACGCGGTAGCTGTTAGTGTAGTGCTGGGTGGGTTTAAACTCGGGCAGGGCCCATTTGGCGGCGGTATTGTTTACGCCAAATTGGTAGCGCACGTAGTCGGCAACACCTTCGGTTAGCCAGCCGGGGCCTACGGTGTTTTTATAATCCTGCGCAATGTGCATCACCTCGTGGGTTACTACATCAATATCTTCGGGGTGCTGCTTAAACCATTGTGGGTTAAAAACTACCCGGCCGTCGGATGTAGCCGCCACACCGTGGTAAGCAGTATCGATGACAAAAGCTACCGTTTTTAAGGTTTGCTTATTATAGGTTTTGGCAATTTGCGGGTACACCTTAAAGTACGTGTCTACCAAGCGGTTGCGCAGTACGGTGTCGGGGTTGGGTGCGTTGGTGGTATAAGTGATGATATAACCCTTTTTTTGATAGGTGGTAACGGGCTGCGTAAACGCGCTGGCAATCCAACCTATGCTGCACAAAACGGTAACTCCGGCAAAGCGTTTTAATTTCATGCTGCAATTTATAAATCGGCAAAAATAAACCCGCTGCGTAACCTCTTTTTTACCGTTGATTGCGAAATTCGTATACATTTGTAATTACAGCACCGGCCAACAGGCCACGCTAATACCATGGCAAATACTGATACTTTATATTTTGATGCCGTAGAACTGCTCAAAAAACTGATAGCTACACCATCGTTCAGCCGGGAAGAAAACCACACCGCCGACATTATCCAGGACTTTTTACAACAGCGCCATGTCCCGACCCAGCGTAAACTAAATAACGTATGGGCATACAACAGGCACTTTGACCCGGCTAAGCCAACCATTTTGCTCAACTCGCACCACGATACGGTTAAACCCAATTCGGGCTATACCAACGACCCGTTTGAGCCTATCGTTCAGGGCGATAAGCTGTTTGGCCTGGGCAGTAATGATGCAGGCGGCTGCCTGGTATCGCTCATTGCTACGTTTCTGCATTTTTATGACCGCGAAGGTTTAACATATAATTTTTGCCTGGCTACCACGGCCGAAGAAGAAATTTCGGGCTTTAACGGCCTCGAATTGGTAATTCCCGATTTGGGCCTGCTCGATTTTGCTATTGTAGGCGAGCCCACCCTGATGCAGCTGGCCACGGCCGAACGCGGCTTGATGGTGCTGGACTGCACGGCGCACGGCAAATCGGGCCATGCCGCCCGCGAGGAAGGCGACAATGCCATTTACAAAGCGCTGGCCGATATTGAGTGGTTCCGCAGTTACCGTTTCGAAAAAGAATCGGAACAGTTTGGGCCTATAAAAATGTCGGTTACCATTATCAACGCCGGTTCGCAGCACAACGTGGTGCCTGCTACCTGTACGTTTACGGTAGATGTTAGGGTAACCGATGCCTATCGCAACGAGGAAGTGCTCGAGATTATAAGGCAGCACGTAAACTGCGAAGTTAAGCCGCGCTCGGTACGGTTGAAGCCTTCATCCATCAGTAAAAACCATCCTATTGTACAGGCCGGACTGGCCATGGGGCGTACCACCTACGGCTCCCCTACCACGTCAGACCAGGCCCTGCTCGATATCCCATCGTTAAAATTGGGTCCTGGCGATTCGGCCCGGTCGCATACGGCGGATGAGTTTGTGCATTTGTCGGAAATTAAAGAAGGTATCGAGCTATACATCAAACTTTTAGAAAGCATCAACTAAGCCGCGGATGGAGTTTGGCAAAATACCCACCCCGCAGTTAGCGCAGGTAGATTTTACCCTGCCGCCCAACAGCGCCCTTACGCACGAAACTTTAAAAGCAGCCAGCCCCAAGCAGCATTTAAAAGTACACGTGGGCTGCGCCAGCTGGGCACAAAAGGTTTGGAAAGGCAATTTGTATCCGCCCAAAACCAAGGATTCGGACTTTTTGAACGAGTATGCCAAACAGTTTAACATGATTGAACTGAACACCACGCATTACCGCATGTATGATGCCGCCACCATTACCAAGTGGAAAGAAAAAGCGGCCGTAAACTCCGACTTTAAATTTTGCCCCAAATTTAATCATCTCATCAGTCATGTTAAACGCCTTAAAGGTGCCGACGAAATTACCACGGCCTTTTACGAAGCTATGCTGGCGTTTGAAGATAAGCTGGGCCCGATGTTTTTGCAACTGAATGAAAACTTTGCGCCAAAAAACTTTCCTGAGCTGAAAGCTTACCTGGAAAGCCTGCCGCGCGATGTGCAGGTATGCGTAGAGTTGCGGCATAAAGACTGGTTTGCCCAGCACACTTACCGCGATGAGGCCTTTGGCCTGATGCACCGCCTGGGCATGGGCGCCGTAATTACAGATACTGCCGGCCGCCGCGATGTAGTGCACATGGAAGTACCTGCTCCATATGTGTTTTTACGCTTTGTTGGCAACGCCCTACACCCCACCGATTACATCCGTATTGACCATTGGGTAGAGCGCATTAAAAGCTGGCAAGCGCAGGGCTTGCAAAGCTTGTATGTAGGCATGCACCAGCCCGACGAGACGGCATCGCCGGTTTTGTGTGAGTATTTAATTAAACAGTTAAACAAAAGTTTGAACTTAAACATTGTACCGCCGCGGCTGTTAACCCCCAATACACTGTTTTAATAGTAAGCAGTTAACCAATTATTTAAGCGCGAAGGGCGGGGTATGATAAAGATTATTTTGGCTGATGACCACAACGTGGTACGCAATGGCATTAAAAC
>CAJYSL010000350.1 GCA_913777515.1 uncultured Mucilaginibacter sp. | reverse complement strand
GATAATGCAACTCCTAAATGGAGTTGCATTATCAAATTAATTTCGGGTCTTCAGTAGTCCAACGTTATCAGGGACTCAAATATAAATGTTTAATTTAATTATAACAATTTTGTTACAAAAAATAATTTTGTTTAGAAGACGAGTAGAAGCTTTACGTAATATCACCATTTATCTTTACGTAAATTTTTAATTACCACTCACTCATGAATATCACACCATCGCAAAGGCTGGAATTAATTGCTACCCTGAAAACACGTTTTGAGCGTAACCCGGACCGCCATAAAGGTATAGAATGGACTTATATAAAGACACGCTTGGATGATGCGAACGATAAAAAGTTGTGGTCGCTTGCCGAGATGGAACGCACCGGCGGCGAGCCCGATGTGGTAGGCGTAAACGAACATAACGACGAGGTTGTTTTTTACGACTGCGTTGCTGAAAGCCCTGCAGGCCGCAGGAGTTTGTGTTATGACCAAGCTGCATTAGAGTCGCGGAAAGAAAACCGCCCGCAAGGCAGTGCTTTACAAATGGCCGCGGAGATGGGTATTGAGTTACTTAACGAGGAGCAGTATCGCTATTTGCAAGTGTTTGGTAATTTTGACATAAAAACCTCGAGCTGGATACATACGCCAGAGGCGGTGCGTAAGCTGGGTGGCTCATTGTTTGGAGACCGTCGTTACAACCACGTATTTATTTATCATAACGGGGCATCTTCATATTATGCTGCCCGTGGCTTTCGGGGCTGGTTGTCTGTATGAATTTCCGGTCGATTGTATATTGATGGCCCGTTTTGCCTGACAAGTAAAAGGAAGCAATGCTTTTAAATTGTATACTCATGGCTGATGCAATGCTATATCAAACTTTAAATTGAACTTTTATTAATTTTATATATCTGATAATCAACATTTAAAACTATAATAACTGCTGTTAATAGATTTTGATATGAATTTGGCACAACCTTAGTTATAGGTTAAAGACCAAAACGAAAAACATTATGAAAGCATCAACCACTACCACCGTTATTTTAAAAGCCTTGGACCTGGAACTAAAAGCACTTTTGCAAAAAGATTTAGCGCAATTTGAATCTGTACGTAATCAAGCAACACAACAGGCAAACGCTACAAAACGCGCTGCCTAATCTATATATATTTCTATCTACCCTATGAAACAGAAAGAGCTCCTTAAAACGGGGCTCTTTTTTTGTGCTTAAGGTAACTTATTTCGTTTATAAGTTTCGACATATAAAATCCAGTCGTTAACTTTAGCCTCATACCATCTATCCAAAACATTTTATGATACCTATTAACAATTTGGTTATACCGGCTGCACGTAAAGGTGAGGTAGCCGTACTGCAAGAATTGATAAAGCAGCAAGCTGACCTAAATGTACAAGACGAAAAAGGCTTTACGCCTTTAATCATTGCCTGTTATAACAATCAGCCTGAAGCGGCTAAACTACTTTTAGATGCCGGTGCCGATGTAAACAAAGCCGACATGGGTGGCAACACCGCATTAATGGGCGCTGCTTTTAAAGGCTACCCCGATATTGCCGCATTGCTGATTAGCCACGGTGCCGATTTAAACCGTCAGCATGGTAACGGCGGTACGGCATTGATGTTTGCGGCCATGTTCGGCCGCAATAACATGGTTAAACTATTACTTGATGCCGGTGCAGATAAAAATATTCCTGACGCGCGCGGTTTGACGGCGCTTGATTTAGCCCGACAACAAAATAATCAGCAAGCCATCCAGCTGTTACAATAATATTGCTTTCAGTAAACATCAACGGCCCCGCGATTTTGCAGGGCCGTTGATGTTTGAATTCAAACTATACGGTTACGCCGGAACTTTGCGCGGTTTTTCGCGCTGCCAGAAACGGTGTTGTTTTATAGCTTCAATAAATTCTGTGGCTAACTTTTCAGCGTCGCTGCCCACAATGACACCTTCGTCGTTTTCTACTTTTTTACTGAAGTAAGTAGCATCCAATACCTGTTGTGCCTGCTCGTCTGCCGCTATAGGTTTGCAGTGTTTAAATGCCTCATTTAAAAAATGAATTGCATCGCCTTCTGCTTCCAAGGTTGCTACGCTATTGGTGCCTCCCGGTATATACACAGCATCAAATAAAACTGATGCTGCAGTAAGCAGGCTTTCATCAACATGTATTTTTTCGTCGTTAGCCGAGGTGATGTATCCCAGTCTTGGCGCAATTACTTCGGTTACACCGCCGGCAGCTTCAATAGCAGTCTTAATGGCAGTCAGCGACTTTTCATCTACACCATCGGCGGCTAAAATAGCCACTTTACGGGTTTCTATACTGTCTTTAATCGTATTAGCCATACTCAAGGCTTCAGACTTATCAATGGAGCTTTTTTCTTTGGTTGATGCATAGTCGGCCGGATTGCCATCTGCCGGAATATTTTGATTCAGCTCGTTATCCAATTTTTTAGGAATGTGCAGTCCTAAATTGTAAGCCACCTGGGTAGCTAAACTTTTGTCAATCTCCGATAAAAACACCAGCATCCGCTCGCGAATGGCTACGGTTTTCACCTTGCCTAATTCAAAGCTCAAGGCATCCACAATATGATTTTTTTCCGGGTCAGACTGGCTGTTAAAGAATAACGTGGCCTGACTAAAGTGGTCGAAAAAGCTTTTACTGCGAGCCCGTACTTTACTGGCAGCAATTCTTTCGGGATAGCTGGCATAGCCGCCTTCAGAAGTTTTTGCCTGGCGTGGGTCGTTGTTACCGATGGCGTTGGGACTGTAGCTCGTTTTACCTTTGTTGATGGTTTGACGCATGAAACCGTCGCGCTGGTTATTATGCACAGGTACCACCGGCCGGTTAATCGGAATTTCTTGAAAGTTTGGTCCGCCCAAACGAGTGAGCTGTGTATCAGTGTACGAAAACAAGCGGCCCTGCAAAAGCGGGTCGTTTGAGAAATCAATACCCGGTACAATATGGCCTAAGTGGAATGCCACCTGCTCTGTTTCGGCAAAAAAATTATCAGGGTTACGGTTCAAGATCATTTTACCAATGCGTTGTACCGGCACCAATTCTTCTGGGATGATTTTAGTGGAGTCGAGCAAGTCGAATTCATATTTAAATTCGTCCTCCTCAGGCACAATCTGTACACCTAATTCCCACTCCGGAAAAGCTCCGCTATCTATAGCGTCCCATAAGTCCCGACGATGAAAATCCGGGTCTTTGCCAGATATGTTTTGCGCCTCGTCCCAGGCTACTGAATGCACACCCAATAAAGGTTTCCAATGGAATTTAACAAAGCAGGCCTTACCTTCGGCGTTTACAAAACGGAAAGTGTGTACGCCAAAACCTTCCATCATACGCAAGCTACGTGGGATGGCGCGGTCGCTCATGGCCCACATAATCATGTGTGCCGACTCGGGTGTCAACGAAATAAAATCCCAAAATGTGTCGTGAGCTGATGCTGCTTGTGGTATCTCATTATCAGGTTCAGGTTTAACGGCGTGAATCAAATCCGGGAACTTGATGGCATCCTGAATAAAAAATACCGGGATGTTGTTACCTACCAAATCGAAATTTCCTTCTTGGGTGTAAAACCTTACGGCAAAACCACGCACGTCGCGCGCCAGATCAGTAGACCCTTTTGAGCCGGCTACGGTAGAGAAACGCACGAATACAGGCGTCTCAACCTCGGTGTCGTTTAAGAAGTCCGCCTTGGTTACTGATGCCATCGGTTTATATAACTTAAACACACCATGCGCTCCTGAGCCACGGGCATGCACCACGCGCTCCGGTATACGTTCGTGGTCAAAATGCGTAATTTTTTCGCGCAGAATAAAATCTTCCAGCAAAGTTGGCCCACGGTCGCCCGCTTTTAACGAGTTATTATCGTCGTTGATTTTAAGGCCGGTATTGGTTGTCATGAATTCGCCGGTGGCATCGGCAGTGTGGGGTGCCAGATTTTCGGTTTTCAGATTAGCCGGCTGTACGCCTTTATCTAAATTTTTGGTATCGGCGGTGGAATCCTTTTTCATTAATAGATTTTTGTTTTAGTTTAGAAGAGCAACTATTAATTAACCTGAATAGGGCGATGATGTTTCGATTGCAAAAACTATTTATCTGGACCTAAAAATGCCTGTTCTAATAATAAATTTTGAATCCCGTAGGCTGACGTACTTAGTTATGCGAGTGGTTTTTGGATGTTTAGATTAACTTTAGGGCTGACTTTGCCAAACTATGATTAAAAGCGTTTTACTGATTTTAGCTATTTTTCTGAGCATCGATGCGTTTGCGCAGGATGCACCGCCGCCCAAGATTTTTAAGGCAAGCTTTAAAAAAGGTACCTACTACATTTTGAGGAAGCCACCGGAGCTAAGTGCAAAGGGAGTTATGGTGATGCTGCCCGGATTAACAGACGCTGTTTATTCGCCATTATTTCAATCGCCTCTGGCTGATTCGATGAGCAGGAATGGGTATGTTGTAATGATTCCCGTACTATCTGATGATAATATGCATTTAGCCATTAAAGACGATGATATGCAAAATTTGGCGCTGATATTATCGGATTTGTTGCTTACCCAATTTCCAAACGAAAAGGCTGTTCCCATAATTTTGGGAGGCATGTCGGTAGGAGGTACGGTGGCCATCCGTTTTTACCAGCAATACAAGGCAAAACAGCTGAAACCTAATTTTAACATTACCCGCGTTTACGCCGTTGACCCTCCGTTAGATTTTGTGCGCCTGCATCAATCATTAAAGCAAATGGGAGAAAAAACGATGACAGCCATTGTAGAAGAGCCGTTTGCCGGCCGCGAATCGTTGACTCAGCAGTTAAAAAAATATTCGCCGTTGTTTGACCCGGCTTTGGTCGGCGAAACTTTCGGTAGTGCCAAGCTTAGGATTTACTGTGAACCGGATGTCAGTTGGTACATTGCCCACGGTATGCAGGTGAGCGACATGAACGTAATTGATTGCTCTGCTTATTACCGCCAGTTAAAACAGAAATCGAATAACCAGGTAGAGTTAGTACTGACTAACAACAAAGGATACCGTCAGCCCGGAGACGTCCGCCATCCTCATGCTTGGAGCATTGTGGACGTGCAGGATTTTTTGAATTGGATTAGATAAAAAGCCATTTAAGCTGCCGCTTTGCGGTTATACTTCATTTTATAATCAACGGGCGATAAACCTGTCAGCTTTTTAAAGATACTACGAAATGCTTTCTGATCAGTGTAACCAACATCATACATCACCTCATTAACGTTTTTCGACGAGTTTTCGAGTTGCTTTTTGGCGGCTTCTACTTTAACCCGCTGTATGTAAGCAGCAGGGGTATTACTGGTAGCTTTTTTAAAGCGTCGCTCAAAATGGCGCCTGCCAATGGCAAAGCGGTCGGCCAGGTCGTCAACGTTGAGCTTTTCGCGGTAATGCTGCTCAATATACTCTTGCGCCAGTTTGATGGGATGGTCTTCATGCCGTTTCTGGCCGTTAAACATCACAAAGGCCGATTGGCTCTGGCGGTCAATCTCAATGGCAAAAAACTTAGCTGCCATGATTGACAGTTCCCGGCCGGCATATTTTTCGATGAGGTGCAGCAGTAAGTTCCAATACGAGCTAGCTCCACCGCTGGAGTATAGTCCGTCTATTTCGGTAATGATGCTGCCTTCGGTCATGCTCACTTCGGGGAACATCGCCCTAAACTCATTAGCCGATAACCAGTGGGTAGAACACGCCTTACCGTTCAATAAACCAGTCGAAGCCAATAAAAAAGCACCCAAACAAAGCGAAGCTACTTCTGCTCCCTGATTGTATTGTTTGATAATCCAGGGTTTGAAGGCTTCATTCAATTCAATCATACTTTGCATATCGCCTGAAAGTGCTGGGATGATGACCAAATCTGTTTCAGATACATCATCAATTAAAACATCAGTATTTACCAAAAAGCTACCGCCATTTAAAGGTACCTGCGCCGATAAACCTGCTAACTGAACTTCGAACGCCGGAGGCTGGCCGTTTTTGCTCAAAAACATGTTAACGGCCGTAAACATATAGCGTGGGTCTACAATAGCCGAAGGCACCGCCTCGTATGGGACTAAAATGGTAACGCGTTTCATGGTTTATAACTGGTGATAGTGAGGTGTTATAAATTTGATTATCTTCAAATCTAATAAAATGCGCATTAATCAGCGTGATGCCTGAATCGAAAAATTGGAGATAAATGTCGCATTTGCCCCCTGCCTTAGTCTGCATTGGGTAGCACGTTAGAGGGACGTTTACCTGTAAATTTGAATCATAAAAATCAAACACCAATTACATACAAATTATGGAAGCAACATTATCAGCTGCCAATCAACCCACCACTTCCAAAGCTGCGCTTTGGGTAGGCCGTATCATCAGTGGCTTGTGCATATTATTTCTATTGTTTGATGCCTTGTGTAAAATCATTAAGGAACAGCATGCCGTTAGCGCCTCTGCAGCGTTAGGGATACCGGTAAGCACTCTTCCGGGCGTTGGTATTACCTTACTCATTTGCACCATACTTTATGCTATACCGCGCACGGCCATCTGGGGAGCTATCTTGCTTACCGGGTATTTGGGTGGCGCCATAGCTATCATGATGCGGGCAGGGCAGCCGGTTTATTTTGCATTAGTGTTTGGGTTTCTGGTTTGGTTAGGCCTTTACTTGGTTAACAACCAGGTACGTAATATTTTAAGGTAGGCCTGGCCATGAGTATTCACCTAAAGGCTATGCAACTGACGGGTAGCTATAACAGCTTTGAGCAAGCCCTTTTCGAAAAGCAGGTGCAACTTAAAAATTACCGTAGAGGTGACGTACTGTTAGCACAAGGTAACGTTGCAGATTCTGTTTACTTTCTGGCATCAGGTGCAATTGTACAACGGGTAGTAAACGAAGATGAAACCCCACACATTATTGACTTGCACACCGAAGGGGAGTGGTTCCTAAATCATTTAAGCTTTGTGAGTCAATCACCGTCGAGCAGTGAAATTATTACGCATGCAGACAGTGTTGTCTTAGAGTTGAGCATACAATCTATTCACTTGCTTATCAGCAAATCAGCAGCATTTTTGCAACTTAACCGTGTTTTAAACCAAGCAACAGCAAGGCTTTTTTTTTTTGATTTTTCGCTCACGCCTTTGCAAAAATATAATTACGTTTTTGAGCAAAAGCCGCATTTGTTGCAGCATTTTCCGTTAAAGTTGATTGCATCCTATCTCAAAATTAGTCCCGAAACACTGAGCCGCGTGCGTGAGCAGTTTGGCAGGAGCAAGACATTTCTTGATTTGAATCAAGCGATGTAAGATTGGCTTTTATTTACTTTTACAGCTTATCATTAAAAAGAATTAAAGCTAATCATGAAACATCAAACCCAATCCATACGACCTTTCATTGGGTCGAAAAATTATGAGCAATCCCAAAACTTTTATCGCGATTTAGGTTGCGAAGTAGCGGTGATATCGCATAATATGTCGGTAGTCAAGATGGGCAGTGCCGCGTTTTACTTGCAGGATGCGTATGTGAAAGACTGGATAGACAACACCATGGTATTTGTAGAAGTGGACGACGCAAGCCGGTACTTTGATGAATTATCAGCGTTAGATTTACCCGGCAAATATACCGGCGCCAAGCTCATACCCGTTCGCACCGAACCTTGGGGCCGCGAATGTTTTTTGATTGACCCGTCCGGCATCTTGTGGCATTTTGGCGAGTTTTTTAATCAGTAGAACAAAGTAGAGCTTTAGATAGATTTAGGTTCAAATCAATCATCATCATTAAGTATCAGTATAATCCAAAGCAAATAAAATCAGTGTAATCTCTAAAAATAATTATATGGCTAAAATAGTTGCTTACCTCCATTTTAAAGACAATTGCCACGAGGCCATGACCTTTTACCAGCAATGCCTGGGCGGCGAATTAAGTATTATGACGGTTAAAGATTCGCCCATGGCCGGCCAGATGCCTCCGCATATGCAAGACTTGGTTTTGCATTCCAGCTTAAGCAACGGCGACTTAAGCATATTAGGCTCCGAAATGCCCGACCCGTCGGCAAACAATAATGTGCACCCCATTGCCTTAATGCTGGTATGTGACACCCATAAAGAAGCTGTTGAAAAATTTGAAAAGCTGGCTGAAGGTGGAAATATAACTCACCCCATACACGACTTTTTTGCCGGTACCATGGGTAACATGGTAGATAAGTTTGGCTTTTGCTGGGGTGTATATAGTGAGGAAACTTCTGCGGCAGCAAGTGAGAAATAAATAAGACGATGCTCGGTGTGAGGATTTAAACAGATGAGCGATATCCTGTAATTGCTTATCTGTTTAAATCCTGCTCTTACCTGCGGCCATTGATATCATTATACCGCTTTAGTTTCGGTATCTAATGTTTTTAAAAGTGTAGGAATACGATAGGGACCAACCATAGTTAGAATGTATTGCCTGGCTTTTTCTACCTCAATACCAACCGAGGATATGTATAACGGGTTGGCGCTGCCTCCTCTTAATAACGGAAGCTTGAGTTTATCCAAAGTAGTGAAATTAGATTTTGCCACACCAATCACCGGTATATTTTGCTGTATAGCATTGTAAAGATGACAGCCCAAACCAGGCGTTTGCTCGTCGTCGAGATAAACATATCCATCAACAACAATTGCATTGACAGCTGTAGCGTCAATTTGCTGAAGTAAACTCAAAATACATGGCAGTTCGCGTTTATAAAACTGGCCCGGTACATAATCTGCTATGCCCGACAGCGTTTCCCGATATATAGCTACCGGTTCAATAGCATTCCAGGTTTCAAATGCAAGGCAAACGGTTTTGGCCTGGCTATTAAAGTAGTAAGTATCAAAAGCGAGTATCAAAATTTAGTTTTACTATAATATGGTTTGGGTGAGGCGGGTGTATACCTCCGTCTCGCTTTTCACCGATTTCCAGGTTCAACACATTGTTTTTCAAGCGGGCTGCTGTTTCTCGCGTTTGCTGTGTTGGATGATTAATCAATGTATCCAACAAAGATTTGGCGAGCTCTTGGTTTTCCAAATATACTGCATTGAGCCAATCTGGCAATAACTGCTGACGCGGAAATTGTTCGTCCAGTTGAGGATAGTGATTGGTAAATAGTTCCTCAAAACATTTGCGCAGTACATGGTCGTAATAATAAAACACATTGCAGTAGCGATTGGGTGCTGATTTTGTATGAACCATTTTAACTGCAAGCTCACCCTGTAGCGAAAAGTATAAAATCTGGTTATGCACTTGCTCTTCAAGTGGTTGCCCGCTTTTATACAGCCAACGCAAGTTATCTTTAACTAAAGTGCCGTCAGTATCCCAAAAATATTCTGTTGCAGCGTACCGTTCTTTTTTGGGTTGGCCATTGCTGTACCATTCTTTTTGCGAAATACAGTGCGCTTGATCATACCTTTTGTCCGCCAGCACGTTGCCGTCCGGGTAGAAAGTTAAACGATGGCCATGCAAAACGCCGTTGTGATAATCTATTAACTCATATCCCTTGCCGCTATCGCCATTGATTTGAAGCGTGCCGCAGAACGGCTCACCTTTGTATTTTAAATAACTGAGACTGCCGACATCACGAAAGTGAAAGTCAACGTCGTTGAAAATAATAGGCTTGCTCATAACGCCTCCTGTTTAATTGGTTAGTAATACAAGCAACGCAGTTGGGGGACTGCGTTTAGCGTAAAGTTAATTAAAAAAGTATAAGAAAGCCAATAACAATTGAGTTATTGCCTAGCAAAATTAAACTGTAGGTTAAATTATAAAGATATGCCCTTTACGTCAGTGATTTTATTTTTATCAGCGTCTAGCGTAAAATAACAGGTGTCGGTTTGAGGTTGCTTGTTTTTATCAAGCCCGCCAAATACTACCTCAACCTGCCATCCAAGCGTTTTATCGCTTTTAAAAGCATCTACTTTTTCTTTAATGGCGTTGTTCACTTCCTTTAACTCATCGTTTGTTTTTTTGTCTAGTTGATTGTAATGCTCACGTTCTTCCTGACTGGTGCTGGCATCCATTTCAGCACCGTAGAAGTTACTTTGTTTTTTTAAGCTATCAACTTTAGACGCTAACGCTTTACTTTCTTGCGTATTATAAAAGGTTTCTTTGAGTGGCTGAGGTTCTCCGATAACCACGTTGTTTAAATCGTCGGGGTTAGTGACGCGCTTGTGCAGTTCGGCTTCAATGTTTTTACGGTAATCGTTGCCTATAAGGCCCTGGCAGGCACTTAAGCCCAAAATAGCAATCAATAGCAATTTCTTCATGTACGGATATAGGGGATGAATGTAAAAAACTGGTGGAGCCAATATTCAAGCAACGTCATTGACAAAATATGTTAATATCAATATCTCTCGTAATAATAACCCGGCTCAACTACACCTATCAATGCCATTTTGTTTTTTATAAGGCAAAAATAATTAAATTTTGATAACATAATATTAAATGTTTGTTATGATTATTAATGAAACACACTGATTGATAAAAGAGTGAAAATTTACAAGCTATTATAAAAGAACACTTAATAATATTTTTCTATGGTTAAAATTTGTCTGATATAGCTAATAAATAGCGGAATCGTGCCATATAAGCGCATAAGATTGTGCAACTTAGCAACAGGAACACGATAACGGGTATCAACCTTATGCCTTTTAAAGAACAAGAACGACTGCGGGCGGTTAACCGTTTTCTGCAACTGGAGCTGAGCAAAGAGAAAGAATTGCAGGAAATTGTGACGCTTGCGGCAAACGTATGCGGCAAATCTTCAGCGCTGATTTCATTCACTCACCAGGATAAGCATCATATCAAATTCAAGCATGCTATTGATTTTGA
>CAJYSL010000349.1 GCA_913777515.1 uncultured Mucilaginibacter sp. | reverse complement strand
CAACTTTAAAAGCAACCAATAGCCCTTACGGCGTTTTCGCAATTTTGTTGATATAGGCAACAGCAGCATCAATGGCGGGTTTAGCCTGCGGATGCGCTGCTGCCCACAAACCGCCTAAATGGTCTTGGTTAGGGATGTCTAGCAACGTTACTTTTACTTTGGCTGCTCTTAACCTTTCGGCAAGCTTCACGCCATGCGGTTTCAACTCGTCTTTGCTGCATACCACCAATAATGTGGGTGGAAATGATGAAATGTTTTTAGCTATTATAGGCGAAGCCAGCGGATTATTGGGATCTGCGCCGTTCAGATAACAATGGGTCACCAGTCCGTACAGGCCCTGTCCGGGGTTGCGCAGGTCTGTCGCCGGATTAATAAGTACCAAAGCCTTTGGCTGTAAAGCTTTATTGCTTTGCTGAGCTAATTTCACTTGTAAAGCCGCAGCAAATAATCCGCCGCCGCTGTCGCCTAACATAAACATGTCTGACCGGCTTCCTCCAATGGCGGAAGCATGCGACTTGAGCCATTGCCACACATAAAAACTATCGTTGATGCCTGCCGGAAACGGATGCTCAGGTGGTTTGGCGTAATTTACTGCTACAACCAGGCTTTGGGTACGGTTAGCCAGCACCCGCGAAATATTGTCGTGCGTTTCCAAATCGCCTGCCACCAACGCGCCGCCATGGATGTTATAAATAACAGGAAGATTTTGTTTGTTGCTGCCGTAATAAAGCCGGATGCGTACCGAGTCAGTCCCTGTCCATAAGGTTCGGTTTATAACCTTTACTACCTTTTCGGGCAGAATTTTAAACGACACAATTTCGCCGGCAATACCGGCACGGATATCCTGTGCTGTTGGAGTTAGCTCTTGGGCAAAGGCATTCGAAATGGCAGTGGCTAAAAATAAGGTGATAAGAGCTTTGTGCATAACTCAATGGTTAGCCTAAAGTACTATTTTACATCGAGTTATAAAAAACATATTTACTTGATAATCAACAAACAGAAAATCTCATGGAAAACTACCGAGTGTTTTCAAATTTGAACCAACAATAAAAATTAGATTTTACCAATCGGCAATTTTGTAGTTTTTAAGCAATACGCCAAACAGCGACTTGTCACCCTGCAATACTTGGATAATTGGCTGAATAATCCGCATGGCTCCATCAACCGGGTCAAGGGGTGGTATTCTTAAATCATCAAACTGGGCGGCTCTTTTGCTTTCGACCGCTCCTGTCGAAATCCAGCCTACATCTACAGCCGTCATGAAAATATTGTCTCGTACAAACTCCGCAGCCGAAGTCCGGGTAAGCATATTCAGCGCCGCTTTAGTCATGTTGGTATGCGGATGAAAAAAAGTTTTGTTACTGTAACTAAACTGGCCCTCAGAGGATGTTACATTAACGATAAACCGCTCGGTATTCGGGCTTTTTCGCATCTGCTCTTTCAATCCCGCAATCAGTCGGTACGGCGAGATATGGTTAATGAGGTTTACCTCCAGTAACTCTTCCAGGTTAATTTCTTCTAAGGTTGAGTTCCAGCTGTTTTGCTGCCGAGGGTCAACAGGTTGTCCAAAGCGGTTAAGGCTGATTTCAATATTATCAGATAAAGGCAGTTGTGCATGCAGCGCGGCAACAGGCGTAGTGTTGGCCAAAAGTTTCGTAGATGTTGCCTTCAACAACAACTGATTTTCGCGGGCGATGAGGGGCTGATAATACTCAGCCGGATACTTGATAGTTTGTGCGGCGTTGTTGGCAAGGATGTCAATGCCATCATAATTTACACGGCAAAAATTAATAAAGTCTTCTACCGCCACTAAGCTGCGTAAGTCTAAACCAAAAACGGTAAGCTTGTGCTGCCATTCGATATAGTCGGCCTCCTGTTGTAGTTGAGCCAGTGCCAACGCCGGAAAGCGAGTAGTAAGCAACACATTTGCTCCCGACCGTAAAAACTTTAAAGCCGTAGCATAACCTACCTTAACGCGTCCGCCGGTAACAATAACATTATAGCCCGAAAAGTCATGCTCCTGATTGCGATAGCCGTAATTTAACGACGCGCATGCCGGGCACAACCGATGGTAAAAAAAATGAAGCTTTGTGTAGGGCTCATTACAGCAGTAACAGCGTTTTTGATTTTGTAAATCTGCCGAATGTTCACTATTAATATTTGTATGGCTGTAATTGGTCTTAATGTTTTGAGCATTATTCACCACCTCGGTAGCTTTAATCAGCTTGTCGTCATGCTCGCGGCGTTCAACAGCAATCGTTTTACGCTTTTGTTTTTGTGCCTTGCGATGAATGGCAGTTATCAGCGTTTTAAAACGGTCGTTATCCGGGTTATCGAAAGGATTGTTTTGCAGCGCCTGTAACACTTTAATGCAAGCTGCCCACTCGTCGTTAGTGAATTGATAATTATCCATACAGAAAAAAGGAGGCAGAAAACGGGAGGCATCGAACCTCCATCTACTCGTTAGCGACCAGTTATTTTTCCGTTAAAATACATTTACCGCCTCTGCTAACAAATGTAAAATAATACTTCAGATAAATGATATAGTTGCCCGAGAAGTAAAGTTTAAAATGGGAGAAGTTAGACGGGTTTCGAACCCATGACTCACGCTAAGTTCGCGTAGATTTTTCCAGCTAAACTACTATTCTTCTCCGAGGACAAATATAATGGTATTAACTTCAAATGCACAAAATGAAACAAAGTGCAATTAAACTAAAAGTTGAAATGGGGATGTTAGATGGGACTCGAACCCATGACTCACGATTGCATCGTGTATTTTTCCAGCTATACTACTATCCATCCTTACAGCAAATATAATATTATTTAGCTTGGCCGTAGCAGCGAGATGTTTAAAAATACGATGACTAGCTCAAGGAAAATCGCGACAGACACGCCATACTATACTTCTGTAAAAAACCCGTTTGACTACTTATTTATGCATCCAATATTATGTTAAACCTTTCACTCCTATCCAATACCTTATCAACCACGTATCCAAGCAAATTAAACCAACGGTGGCAATGATTCAACACCCAGGCATCCGAACTGACTATCAGGCGGTTTTCGGCGACTAAATATTTGTCAGGGGCGTTGTCTAAGTCGATATGCCAGGCAAATTGGTGCTGAGTGGCTATTTCGTAACAGAGTGTTTTAAGCCGGCCGCTGTTGGATATGGGTGCATCAAATATCCATACCACCTTCTCGGCGCCAAGTTGCTGAAGTGCCTGGCCGATGGTCACTAATACGTTGACCGTTTGGCGTACCCGCTTGTAAGACCCATGCACCGACGAAATATCGCGGTAGCAACCATCCAGCCCCCTGAAAACAAAACCACCCGACAGTAGCGTTTCCATCACAATCAGCACGTTAAAACCATCCAAAAAAATGGTTTTGCCTTGAATAAAACCAGCAGACATCTCCTTTTCGCGGCGGTTACTGATATCCTGAACAGAGCAGGCCATTCCCTGCAAAGCTAAAATTTGCCTCTGCCGCAACCGGTAACGGTTACCTACCAAAGCCAGTGTAGCCCTTGGCGGGTAATCTTTGGTAAGCAGATAATGCATATCGTCCAACGCCGTCAGTAGTTTTTTCTGCTCGCTCACCGGACCAAAAAGCGCATCATCCTCCGGGTCTTTGCCCCGGTTTCGGCGGGTGTCGGGTTGTTCATCAGTCATCACGCAAGATAAGCTTTGCCTTGATTTTTTAGACACTGTCATAAAAACCCTTGACCGTTTTTAGTCAACATAGCTTACTTTCGTACGGCTAGTGTACGGTTCCGAACGGTTATTCAATTCTGAAGTTCTGCAACGCACTGATTTGCAATTAACTGCAACATGGCATTGTGGTTGAGCTTGTAAATTTACACCTGACTCACCGCAACAATGATAAAAAACTACATCCTTACGGCTTTACGGTATTTTTCCCGCAACAAAGTCACTACGCTCATCAACATGGTTGGCTTATCTATCGGCATTAGTGCAGCGCTTGTAATTTTTATGATAGTGCACTACCAGCGTAGCTTTGACCGCTTTGAGCCAAACAGCGAGCGGGTATATCGGATTGTAAGTGACGGAGAACGTTGGAAGGGTGCCGGCGGACCTGTACCATTGGCCAACGCCATAAAAAGCCACGTTAGCGGCGTCGAGATTGTAGCGCCCTTTTACGACTATTTTGATTGGAACACGAAAGTAATTATTCCGGAAGGCAGCAATAAGCCCGACAAAGTTTTCAGGAAACAAGAGCATATTGTGTTTGCCGACAGCGGATACTTTAATATAATACCTCACCGCTGGCTGGCCGGTAATCCTAAACAGGCTTTGAATTTGCCCTATCAAATCGTCATTACAAAAAGCCGGGCCGAAATGTATTTTCCGGGCTTATCTATCGATAAAATAGTCGGTAAAACAATTATCTTGAGCGATACGGTTCGGACTACAATTAGCGGCATTGTTGCCGACCTGGAAAATAACAGCGATTTTAAACGGCAAAGTTTTATCTCGGCAATCACCGTTTTTCAAACCAGCATAAAAAATAACTATCACATCGACCAGTGGCAAAATATCAGCTCGTCAGACCAAGTGTTAATCAAATTAAAGCCGCACGTATCGGCCAACGCTGTCAACCGCCAAATTTACAAGCTTGCACGGTCTTATAACAGTTACTCCAAAACTGTTCACAAGCTGCAACCTTTATGGGATGTGCACTTTAATCCCGAATATGACGGTACAATTAACCCACAGGTAATTCCTAACTTAATTTTGCTGGCAATATTTTTATTGGCTTTAGGTTCCATTAATTTTATTAATCTATCTACCGCGCACGCTTCAGAACGGGCCAAGGAGATTGGTATCCGTAAAACGTTAGGTAGCGGCAAAAGCCAATTAGTTACGCAATTTCTACTCGAGGTATTTTTGTTGACATTCGTAACTGCCTTACTGTCAACCGCCCTCATACCAATTCTACTTAAAGTATTTGGTAGCTTCGTACCGCAAGAAATTAAAGCAGATTACTTACTGACCAACCCTGCCGTTTGGCTGTTTCTAATAGCGTTAGTTATTACGGTGAGTATATTGGCCGGGCTTTATCCGGCTTTCGTGCTGTCTGCCTTCCGACCGGTCGCAGTATTAAAAAACAGGAGTACTACAGCATCAGGCAGTGTTTGGTTACGCAAGAGCCTTATTGTATCTCAGTTCATCATTGCACAGGTTTTTGTAATTGGTGTATTGGTAGTAAATAAACAGCTTCGCTTTACGCAGGCTCAAAGTATGGGATTTCGCAAAGACGCTATCATCAATTTCTATGTACCTTTTGATTTAAGTGCTCCGAACAATAAAAAATTCCTGCTCAAACAACAGTTAGCCGCTATACCCGAAGTGCAGGCGGTTAGCTTGGGCAATCAATCGCCCGCCTTTAGAGGTAGCATGACTAACGAGCTTGATTACCAGGAAAAAGGGAAAAATATTCAGTTGCAAGTAGCATCGCGCAACGGTGATAATGCCTATCTTAAGGTTTATAAAATTCCGCTGGTGGCAGGACGTAATCTGGCATTGTCTGATACCGCTAACGAGCTGTTAATCAATGAAACGCTGGCTAAGCAAATCGGCTTCAACAATCCAGCAGATGCTGTTGGCCACACCCTGCATTTTAATAACGGCCAAATTCCGGTTGTGGGCGTCATGCGTGATTTTCATCAGGCCTCGCTGCATACTGCGGTATCACCGTTAATTTATTTTTCTGCTCCAAAACAAGGTTATGTAATGCATGTAGCCTTACAGCAAAATCCGGAGACCTGGAATACAGCCATTAAAAAGATGGAGGCGGCGTGGAACAAAATTTATCCGGATATTGACTTTGACTACAGCTTTTTAGACAAAACAGTTGAAGGTTTTTATAAGCAGGATAGAGAATTATCAGTGTTACTCGCCTGGTCGGCCAGCGTGGCAATAGTAATTAGCTGCCTGGGCATGCTGGGGCTGGTTATTTTTATGACCAATAAGCGGGTTAAAGAAATCGGTGTTCGCAAAGTGTTGGGTGCTTCTGTTGCGCAAATAATTACTTTACTAGCTGCCGAATTTGCAAAGTTGCTGGTCATCGCCTTCGTTATTGCTTTACCTATTGCCTGGTGGCAAACCCACCAATGGCTGCAAAATTTTGCCTACCATACGGCATTAAGCTGGTGGGTGTTTCTATTGGGCGGCGTGGTAATGATTACCGTAGCGCTCATTATAATCGGCATCCGGGCAGGCAAAGCGGCCATGGTTAACCCGGTGCGAAGCTTACGCTCGGAATAACGGCTTCGCATCAGAAAGACAATAACTAAGAGGGCGCATTACTGATAATATCAGCAGTGCGCCCTTTTTATTTTCTGGAGAAATTAAGTTTCGGGGTTCAGGCAACCGTTAGCAAAAACGTGGCGTAATGACTATGAATACAAACTAAGTCTTACAAAACATTTTTACGATGAACCTATTTAAACAAACCTGCCGGATGATGGCTTTGGCCGCCATTATTATGTTCTGCTTTGCCTCCTGTAAAAAAGATAATTCTACAGATAATAAATCCCCAGGGCCGGTTACCGGTGTGATGCTGACCAGCAACGCCAGTTTTGGCAACATCATGACCGACAACAACGGCCGCTCACTGTATTTTTTTGCTATTGATGCCAACGGAACCTCCGGTTGTGCCGACGGTTGCGCAGTAGTATGGCCTGCATTTTACAAAGAAAACCCATTTATAGGCATCGGCTTAACTGCATCTGATTTTGGCGTAATTACCCGTGCCGATGGCAGCAAGCAAACTACTTACAAGGGATGGCCGCTTTACTATTACCAAAACGATGCTGCAACCGGCGACGTTAAAGGTGACAAAGTAAACAACATCTGGTTTGTAGCTAAAGCCGATTATACCGTAATGCTGGCTAACACCCAACTGGTTGGGCACAACGGCACCCAGTATAACAGTCAGATGCAGCCCGGACAAGGCATTACCCAATTGATGACGGATGCCGGTGGCCGCACACTGTATGCGTTTGCGCCCGATAAGTTCAACAAAAACACTTTTACAAAATCCGACTTTAGCAACAACGGCGTTTGGCCTAT
>CAJYSL010000348.1 GCA_913777515.1 uncultured Mucilaginibacter sp. | reverse complement strand
GTGTTTGTTTTTTATGGATTGAGCTTGGCAGCGCTGGTTTTTGTGCTCGAAAAAATGGAAGTAAGCATTGCTTACGGTATTTGGGCATCAGCGGGTACGGCCCTTATTGCCATCATTGGCATGTTGTTTTTCAAAGAAAATGTTTCGGTGGCCAAAATTGTGTCGGTATCATTCATCATACTCGGCATTATGGGCCTCGAACTACTGGATTAGCCTCATCATAAAATTTGAACTATATGGAAGTATTTTTAACAGGAGCAACCGGATTGGTAGGCGGCGAGGTGCTCGTTAACCTTTCCAAACGGACCGAGATTAGTAAGATTTACTGTCTCATCCGCGCGGTATCAATAGGTAGCGCCCAAGCCAGGTTGAGCAACATCTTCAGCCTGCACAACGACGAATTTGACCAGCAAAAAGTTATCCCTGTACTGGGCGACCTTTTTGACGACGAACTCACTCAGCAACTCATCGGTAACGAGCAACTGGCGGGCATTACCAATATTATCCACTCTGCCGCCAATACCTCTTTTGCTAAAGTAAAAGATGATTTGGTAGAGAAAGCCAACATCGGTGGTTTAACTAAAATATTACTCTGGGCTAAGCAATTACCTAAGCTTGATACTTTTATGTACGTAGGTACCGCCACTATTTGCGGCCGCGACGTAAAGCACCGTTTGGTAACCGAAGACGAAACCCCAAACCTAAAAGCAAACCACCTGGTAAAGTATACTTACACCAAAATGCAGGGCGAATTGCTGCTTAAAAAGCATTTGCCCGAGGATAAAATTCTGGTGGTTCGCCCGTCTATTATTATGGGCGATAGTCGTGGTGTTGAGCCGCGGTCGCCAGTAATTTTATGGGCATTGGCTACCATGAACAAACTGCGCCTGGTTCCGGCCGAGCAGTATGCTTCGCTGGATATGGTACCGGTAGACTTTGTGGCCGATGTGATGACTAAATTACTGTTTGCCAAACGCAATTACAACGTTTACCATATTTCGGCAGGTAACGATGCCTGTACATCACCTCTGCAAATTGCACGTGTGTTTGACAATTACTTTGATGATATGTTGCCGCACCGGTTTATTGGCAAGCATATGCTCAACCCGTTAAAATTATGGGCCAAAGGTAAGTTGCCGGTAGGGCATGAGCTTTACGAGCACTTTGAGTACCTGGAACACCTGCAATACGAATTTGAAGATTTAAGCAATCTGCGTATCCTGTTTGCCGGTTTAGACCCTTACCTGGACTTTGCCGAATTAGGACAACGTTTTGACAACTCGCGGATTATCGAGGATTTGGGCATAGAGCCTTCAAAACCCGGACATGTGTATATTCACAACTGCCTGCGCTACATCGAAAAGATTAATTTGCTCGAAGGCGCTATCGACCCGTGATTACACCCAAGACCTTTTAAAAACGTCCGCGCTGTTTCCATAGCAAGCGCGGCTGTTTTTATACTTGAGGGAAAGCTGCGCTGCAAGGCGCAGCTTTGTTGTTTTAAGACTTATTGCTTGTTAAAAGCAGCTTTAACTGCTAAAAAGGCCTTAACTATGATGAAGCCAACAAAGATGGCCATAGACAAAGTGAGCAGACCTGATGCCAGACTGCTAATTGCTAAATGATAAATGCGGGAAATTATAAAGAAAACATAAGTGGCAATGGTAACTATTGCACTGTGTTTCAATCCTTCATTGATAAAATCTTTAAATGGCATTTGCTGATTTTTAATAGCTACTAAATTAGATTATTATTCAGAAACATAACACATCGTATTTAATTGACGATTCTCTAATGTTAGCCCCTGTAACAGGCATTTTATTGGATTAATAATCCTTGATATTATCCGTGGCTCCGTATTTAAAATTTTAGTCCATTACACCCATCAAACATCCAGAAACATTCCAGGCACTAAAAGCCGTGCCCTCGCGCTGACCTAACGGGATGGCTACTTTAAAGGTGTGCAAGCCGGGTTTAAGGTCGGGCAGGGGGATGTATACCGGCGGTGTAAGGCTGCCGGGACACCAATTTGATCGGCTTAAGTCGCTTGATGACAAGCCATTGCTGAAGTTACCTGATGACGGATTAAGCAAGCGGTAGGTGCCGCAATCGGTGCGCCAGGGGATAAAATGATAAACATGCTGGCCGTCAACAAAAATCTCGTTCAGTTTTTGGTTAAACTCGTCGCCGCCGCCCCAACCGCCGTGGCCGGTGGTAATGTAACGCAGCTGCAAATTTTTTACGCCTGCCGGTATGTTGGCTGTAACCGTCAGCGAATCATGGTCGAACATGGTGCCGTACTCCTGGCCGGCCATTTCCATCAGGTTGGTGGTGTTAAACAGGGGTAATAAAAAGGGTTTGGTTTTGGCCGGTTTTTCGCTGCCATCGCCGGGATAATATTTAAGGCGCAGGCTTACTTTATGGCCGCCTTTATCGTAATTGCCAATAAACACGCCTATCCATACGTCGCCCTGCAAGCGGGGCTGCAACTCGGTAATTTCCTGTCTGAAGACTGCCGAATCGGCCCAATTGTACCCTTTTATGTTAGACGCCTTGTTGTAATGCCCAACGCCGAATGGTGTAAAAAAGCGCAGCAACTCGAGCGTGGGCAAATAAGTATCGGTAGCCACCACACCCTGGTATTTGTTATGGTAAACCGGCAAAGCTTTAACACCTTGCTGCAAGCCGGTTAAAAATGATTGCAGCTTGTCTACCGGTATCATAAACACGGAACCCGTGCGGTCGTAAGCATCACCATTTGAATACTGTGATAGTTCGGCAAATAATTGAGTGCCATTGGTGTAAGCAGGTAATGTTATTTTTTTGAGGATAACTGTGCCTCCGGCGTAATGGTAGGTTACATTATTTTGGTCGGCAGCAGGGTTGGGCTTATCGTAATTAAAAGAAATTTGTTCCTGATTAAACACCGTAATGGTTTTGTAGCGGCTTTCGATAAGTTGCTGCGTATAGGTGGCCGCGTCAACTATGGGGCCCATGTTGGCAGCGGTGGGCCAGGCGAGGTCGGCTGGTTTTACCTTATTTAAACCGATTTGGGTAGCCACAACTTCCTGTTCGCCGTTGCGAACTGTTTTTAGTACCAGGCCCAGACCCGGCGTTACGCCTATGCTTGGTGTGCCTTTAAGTGGCAACGCGTTAGTGTACCAAACGTCAACGGTATTGCTGCGGATGATGACTTTGGCTTTTTTACAAGGGTAGCCTAAAATAGTGGCCGTGTCAGCCAATAACTCCGGCTGTTCGTAATCTTTGAAAGCCTTTTGCTGAGTAACATGCATATTGTTTTGCAGTGTAAGCATTTGCAACGTGCGACCGGCGGCGTAGTCCAGGTAATATTGTTCTTTGGCATTAGGGTCGGCCACGCGCTGCAGGTGGGCTTTTTGGCCATCAATATACAATTTCAGGGTGCTGCCCGGTACCGGCTTGCCGTGGTATTTAACCTCGTAGGTGATGGTGGCGCTTTTTTGGGCAAAGCAGGTGTATGCCGTTAACAGCAGTATGGCTGATAGAAGAAGGGATTTCATCTTAGAGAAATGCGTAGCTTAAAATAAGCGGTCAAGATAAGCATTAAAGAATGTTTCAAGGACAGATTGGAATATCGAAAGTTGTAGTATCAAGAGCACTTACTCCAGACAAGCTAAAAATTAATTACGTGTAAGATTGCCGTGCATGTAGTTGAAAAGGCTTATAAAGTTGAACGGTCAATCAACATTAAAACTGTGGTACTGATAATACTAATTTATCGCTTTTAAACGCTGCTTTACATTTAACAGCTTAGCTTTTCGCTTTGCGAGTTTGGCAAGGAAAGTCATTGGCAATTGGAGTTCGTACTGATATAATGCATCACTCAAAAACTCGTGATTTTGCTTAACTAAGTTGCAAAACTGTATAAAGTGTGACTCTGCATAGTCAATTTGTTTTGCGCTCAGTTTTATGATCTGCTTAAATTCGCCGTAATAAAGATCAGCATCATCTTTTGGCATACCCAAACTATAATTTTTAACTGGTGAGTTCAGAGTAATTTCATTTTGAAGTTGCTCGGTTAGGTTATAAGGTGCATAGACTATTAAGCACGATAATGAGATATTGTTATTCCAATAACGCACATCATAACCCCTCGATAATGGAGCTAAAACTATACCGGCGAGTATATCATCTGATGCCTTAAATTTAAAATTGTAACAGAACACTACACAGCGATAGAACTCACATTCTTCAAGAACGCTTTCGATGGATAAACCGTTTCTGCTTCGAATGTGATTTTCGAGAACTGGTTTTACAGCGGATTCTTCAAAAGAAATATCAATGAATTTCGGGGATATTGAAGCAGCCAGTGTGTTGGCCAATACCCATAAATCCTCATTTAAAATTTGATCGTCGGTGAGTATATTAACTTTTGACAAATCTTTATTTTCGAATCTTCTTAGATACTTTTTTATGTATTTATTTAATTCAGTCATGCACGTTACCTCTAATAAATTTTCCTGCTATTAGGATAAATTAAATAACCTGAATATGCTGTCATAAAACACTCATGCGTCAAGCCACTCTCAAAACCTTCTCCATCTTTCTTCCCTTAGCCAACTCATCTATCAGTTTATCCAGGTAACGTACCTGTTTGGTTAGCTCGTTTTCAATATTCTCAATACGATAGCCGCAAATGGTACCAGTAATGAGGTGGGCGTTTGGGTTAAGAGTCGCTCCGGCAAAAAAGGTTTCGAACGTGGCTTTGTTGTTGATGAGTTGCTGCAGTTGTTTATCGTCGTAACCGGTAAGCCAGGTAATTATCTGGTGCAGTTCCTGGATGGTGCGGCCTTTCTTTTCTACTTTAGTAACATAGTGCGGGTAAACCGAGGCAAAGGTCATGCGGGCAATGCGTTCGTCGTGGCTGGCGTTCATTGTGTGGTACGTAATTATTATGTGTATTTGTTTGGTTGAGATATTTAATGACTCTTCAAATCTTACAGCATCTCCGGTCATCATTTAAAGATAAGACATTTTAAATTTCTTGTACCTTGAAATTCATGCCATCCTAAAACAAACTTTTAGGTACAAAATTAAAGGCCAGGGCACGGGTACAAAATGAGCATAACGTATCTTAAATATATTGATTTATATATCATAAGTAATTGTATCCTTTTATTTTTAAGTAATAAATCTGATAAAAGGCGATTTATGCTTATTTTTCAATAAGTCGTTGTGTATACATTGCTGCTATATCCAAGCTTACACTCTTATGTTTACGTTAGGATAGCATCAAGTTTGTCATATAATATGCTAAGCATCTTATTAAATTACACCTTATTAATATTTGCTTAATATCAGATAATTTAAGGTAACCAACTGCCCTCTGTTTCCTTTATGTTTGAAATGTAAGGGCCTGAACAACACAAATGACTTTTGAAGAAGAAATACTTTCAAAAGTATTGACCGAGCATCGCTTCAATGACGTGTGCTTGGTACAATCGCTCGCATAAAACAATTTTTTCTGACAAGTACGAACAAGCCGCACGGGTTTGATCTGCTAACGTTATGGGTATTTTTTTGCTCACAATTACATCTTTTAAAATATTAAACCCTAAATCATAATGATAAAAAATTACTATCTACCTATTTACAAATGTTTATTGCTTTGCCTTGCGCTGAGCGCCTCATTATTAGTTGGCTGCAAAAAAAATAAAGATGCTCCCGTAGATCAGGATACTAAACCGGTAACAACCGAAACTGGTTTAAAAATTTACAAACCTAAAGACATGGAGAGCATGGACTGGAACTCAGAAGCAAGCCAGTTTTGCTACGTACGATCTAAACAATCAGACCACTACATCATCTTTTGGTCTAAAGAGTACGGTAAAGTTAATCCGTCTGATGCCAGTGTACCTGAAAAATACCGGGTTGACATTGATGCCATGCTTAGCAAGGCTGAAGGCTTTTACCAGATGAATGTAAACCAGTTAAAATTTGCCGATGTTAATTTAACAACATCAAATCTCCGTAAATATAAAATGATGATATTTTTGTATTATCAGGATACCTGGTTGGCTACAGGCTCTGGTTATGATAATGTCATCGGTTCTTTGTGGGTGAGTCCGCAGGCATGCCAGCCGGTTGGCGCTACAATTGCACACGAGGTTGGCCACACATTTCAATACATGACAGGGGTTGATCTTGGCCTTAACCGTGGTTTTAGATATGGTTACGGTGGCAAGGGGGGCAATACGTTTTGGGAACAATGTGCGCAATGGCAAGCCTATCAAAGCTATCCGGCAGAAGCTTTTGGCGGATGGTTAAATGGCTATACTGATAACTACTATAAGCACATTTTGCATGAAGATTATCGCTACAGCAGCTACTTCATTCATTATTACTGGACTCAAAAACATGGCATTGACTTCATTGGCAAACTGTGGAGGCAATCTCAACAACCCGAGGATGCTGTGCAGGCTTACCAAAGGCTTACCAGCATAAGTCAGGAACAATTTAATGATGAGATATATGATGCATCTTCGAAACTTATTACCTGGGACTTAGACGCTCTGCGCGACCTTGGTGCTAATTATATAGGAAAGCATACTTCAAAAATGGTTCGCCAGTCAGACGGATCATTCCAGCCTGATTACAATTTTTGCCCTCAAACTACCGGGTACAACGTAATCCCGCTCAATGTACCTGCTGCAGGTACTGAAGTTTCTGCTACTTTTAAAGGTGTGGCAAACGCCAGCGGCTATAATAAAGTTAGCGATCCAAGCATTGCCGGGTGGCGCTACGGCTATGTAGCTTTTTTAAAAGATGGCAAAAGGGTTTACGGCACCATGTATAAGAATGCTGCAGATGTAGCTAAATTTATTATACCCGCCAATTGCGATAAGCTATGGCTTGTAGTAACCGGCGCCCCGAAAGTGTATACCCAACATGCTTGGGACGACGACAACTCAAACGATGAGCAATGGCCATACAACGTTAAATTTCAAAATACCAATGTTTACGGTTATCTGAATAATACTCCGGGTGCCGAACCATCGGACATCGCCTTCAGCTACGACGTTTCAATCAAACAGGATAACGCAAGCTATACCAGTGCATCTGTGTCGGTAGATTTATCTAAGCTTACCAATGCCTTTGTACTGCAGCCTGATGAGTTAGCTGCAAAAATGGGAGCTGCCATTAAATTTTATGCCGTTGAAAGCAACGGAACCCTAAATGCAACTACAACCGCAAACGGTTACGGTCACTGGTTTAATACTGCCGGTAACGTAATTGCATGGGGAGCATCTGCGGTAGTTTATAGCGAGTATGATGAGAAAAATTACAAATTTACCCTTGGTCAATTCCCTGGTCATAACAAGGCAGGAGATAAGTACACTGTGAAACAAGCTTTGGTATACACAACATCAAGCAATAAAACCGTAAAAGCCACTTTTACTTTTAATATTACTTTGATTTAGTAACTTAACGTTCAAAAAAAAGGGTCAAAAGCAGTTTATGTGAAACTTGTTTTTTGACCCTTTTCTTTTTTCAGTATGGGTGTCTAACTTGTTACATGATAGTTATTAACCAATCATTTGATATTTGCACCTTGTAACGCGCTTGCGCTCGATTTCCTTACTTCTGTGTAAAGCTATCCAGGCTAACATTCACGGGTGCTTCTTGCAGGTCAGCGGCGTCGGCTATGGTCATTTCTGTAACAAATATATCTTTAGGCGTACGGACTTTTTTCATATTGACCAGCCAGTCTTGTTCGGCTTCGCGGTAGCCCAATGGCAACAGTACTGTGCTATGATAACCCGACTCTTTCAATTTCAGAAGCTCGTCTAACTTTTCAGGGATAAAACCTTCAATAGGAGTCGCATCAACTTTCTGCTCTGCTGCAGCGGCAATGGCCATGGCAAAGGCAATATAACTTTGTTTGGCCGCATGGTGCGCCTGCCATTCCGTTCCTTTGGTTTCGTATAACGCCAGGATAGTTTGCTTGTAAGCGTCCATTTTGCTGTGTGGCAAGCCGCGCTCGTCCATCATGTAGTTAAATACCTCGCTTACACGCTCATCGCTGTAACCGTCCCAGGCCGCGAAAATAAGCAGGTGCGAGCAGTCGGTAATCTGGGTTTGGTTATATGCAATGCCTTTAATTTTTTCGAGCAGGGCAGGGTCTGATACAACAATTATTTTATAGGGTTGCAGACCTGATGACGAAGGAGACATGCGGGCGGCTTCTAAAATATAGTCCAGTTTTTCTTGTGGTATTTTAGCGCCATTCATTTTTTTAGTTGCGTAGCGCCATTGTAAATCTTCGAGTAAACTCATGATATTTGTTTTTTTTTCAAAGGTATAATCAATCACTGTTAAATTGTAACTTAGTGACAAAAAGTAACAGTGACCTGACGGCACCCCTGGTGACAAAAAAGTAACTTCTCATTTTATGAAATCGTTTTTAGCTGACCTCCCGCCTTTTTCAGAATGCCAAAAAAGAATACGAGCCATTGACGATACCATGGATATTTTAAGCGGTAAGTGGAAAGTATCTATACTGGCACGGCTGTGTTACCGGCCTATGCGCTACTCGGCTCTGCTCAAAGACATCGACGGAATATCCGGCAAGGTTTTAAGCCGGGAATTGAAAGAACTGGAAATCAATGAACTTATAGTACGCGAAGTATCACAAAGTAGTCCGCCGGCAGTCACTTACAGCATTTCTGAGTACGGACACACGCTTAGGGTATTGACCGAGAGCATTGCGGCCTGGGGATTGCAACACCGCGAACGAATTAAGTGTACTCTTAAAAAACAGTGTTAGATGAAGTACGTGTTATTACTAATATTGAGCTTATTATCTTTGAAGTCGTCAGCTCAAAACATAGATACAGTTTTCTTAAAGAGTTTATTACATTCGAGGCCGGACTTGTTTGTTGGCATTTTACAGCATCCGCAGCAAAACGAAGTGCAATTGCTGTACACCCAAATTAACCGTGACAGAAACAACATTCCGCATTTTACATCGTACAGCTACCGGCTTAATGCCAAGCGTTACTTTTACCCGGCCAGTACGGTGAAATTACCGACAGCCATCTTCGCGCTCGAAAAGTTAAACGATCTGCATATCAAGGGGTTGAACAAAAATGCGGAGATGATTACTGATAGCGCCTTTGCCGGGCAAACCCGCGTAAAGCAGGAAACCAGCATAGCTAATAATCAACCCAGTATAGCGCAGTACATCAAAAAGATTTTGCTGGTGAGCGATAATGATGCCTATAACCGGTTATATGAGTTTGTTGGCCGCGAAGAAATCAACCAAAAGCTGAAAAAATATCAGCTTATTGATACTCGCATTGTTGGCCGTTTGGCTGTGGGCGACGGTGACGAAAGCGCCAGGCATACCAATCCAATAAATTTTTATCAAAACGGTCAGTTGGTTTATGCTAAACCGGCGCTGCATGATGCCAATGATTATCCTATGCAGCTGGAAAACCTGCAGCAGGGTAAAGGTTACCTGGATAGCAAAGACCAACTGGTGATGAAGCCTTTTGACTTTAGCGACAAAAATGTATTTCCTATCGCAGACCAGCAGGCGGTTCTGACGCGTTTACTTTTCCCGGAAGCTTTTGAGCCGAGTCAGCGCTTTAACCTTAGGGCTGATGACTACCATTTAATTTACCGGCATATGAGTATGTATCCCACCGAAAGCCAATCGCCAGCTTACGGGCGGCCCGACTATTATCCTGCTTATTGTAAATTTTTTTACTATGGCGCAGACAGCAGTGCGGTAATGAATCCGAATATCAGGATATTTAACAAAGTGGGCGACTCTTACGGCTATGACATTGACAATGCCTACATTGTTGATTTTAAAAATAAGGTAGAGTTTATGATTACTGCCGTTATTCAATCAAACGAAGACGGTATTTACAACGACAATAAGTATGAGTACGAAACGGTTTGCCTGCCGTTTTTGAAAAATATTGGTCAGCTACTGTATGAATACGAGTTGAAACGACCTAAAAAGCATCTTCCTGATTTGAGTAAGTTTAAGTTTGATTATCAATAGCTTTGACGCGAATGCGATGAATGGCTTTTCAGGCGGATGCCAAAAAAAGTATCAGACAAATGGCTGCCGCTGTATAAATAATGAAATGAGGAATTGATTCTTTTTTTAACTTTCCGCCGTCCCCATCAAAAATAAATTCTAAAACCTCCAAAACAAATTCAAGAAAGTCACTCATATTGTGTGCGCGTCGAACGAATATACCTGTTTTGTAGAATACATTTCTTAAAAATCCTCTTCAACTTCAAAGCATACCCGTTCATGAGTCACCGGATGCTCAAAGGCTAAATAAGCCGCGTGGAGGCAAAGGCGTTTGTCGGGGGTGCCGTACAGGTCATCGCCAACAATAGGTGCGTGCAGGCCTAAGTGATGGGCGGCATGCATACGCAACTGGTGGGTGCGGCCGGTAAGCGGCCAAAAATGTACACGGGTTTGATTGGCTTGCCGGTCAACCACCTCCCAGCGGGTTATACTTTTTTTGCCGTGCTCAAAACACACCAATTGTAATGGCCGATTATAAAAATCTCCGCGTAGCGGCAGACTGATTTCACCCTCATTACCTTCTATGTTTTTTGAAAGCAGCGCCGTATAACGCTTACTCACCGTACGTTTTAAAAACTGTCGCTGGATGTGCTTATGAGCTTCGGGCGTTTTGGCAACCACCAGCAATCCCGAGGTAGCCATATCTAAGCGGTGAATGATGAGCGGCTCAATATCGGCCCACAAGCGTTTAAGCCGACTATAAACTGAATCGTTTATGTTTACCCCGGGTACCGAAAGCAGCCCTGATGGTTTATTTACCACAACCAGATATTCATCCTCGTAAACAATGTCAAGTTTACTATCCTCGCCTGGATTAATCAGCAGTGGGTCGTCATCCAAGGGTATGCCTTCTAGCATATGGCCCAAAATGGATTTACATTTGCCGGTGCAAGCTGGGTAAAATTGCCCGTGCTGCCTGATTTCGGATTTTGGCGAAGCGCCCCACCAAAATTCGGCCATGGCCAAGGGCTGGTAACCGTTTAAAAAGGCGTACTGTAACAGCTTTGGCGTAGCGCATTCACCGGCGCCGGCGGGCGGTTTTTCGTAAATCGTTGTACTGAAAATATCGTGTAGGCTCTTTGATTGTCCTTGCTGATTTAAGAACACATATTGTTCAAAAAGTTGCTGTTGCAAGGCCGACGAGCGGTCTCGGCGCTCCTGTTTTAAGGTTTCAATTTCGTTCTCGTATTGCGCAATAGCTGTTTTGTTGGCAGTCAATTGTTGCTCCCACTGTTGGGTTAAAAGATTAAGTTGATGCTTGTCATGCAAGCTGTGCCTGATGAGATGCGCCTCAATAATTGCATACTCATGCGCAGGTAATATTGCTTTCTTCGCCTCTCGCTGCTGTTTGCGTTCCTGTTTGTTAGCTTTTAATTGTGCCTTAAACGCCGCTATTTGCTGTGCTGCTTCTGCTTCTTGTTGCTCCAGTTCTTGCCTTAAGTGGGCATATTCCGGGTGTTGCCACAGTTGCTGTACATTAGCGTTTACATTGTTGATGACTTCCTGCTCCTGCAAAAAAAAGCTGTTTTCTGCCAGCATATCAAACACCGGCGGCACAAAACGATCATGGTCGTTACTGCCGGCCAGTTTGCCGGAAAATGCTGACAAATAGCCCACGCGGCCGTTTTGGTCTTGAACTACCAACACGCCAAACATCTTACCGATGGGTGAACCGGCCTGGTCGGCATCCAAGCCAAAATTATGGTCCAGGTTAGTTTGAGCTTCAAGATATTGCTGTAACTGTGCTGCTGCTAATAAGGTAAGTGGGTGAGGCTTGTAGCAGAATGGGAAAGTAAAGCGAGCAGGCAAAGTGATGCCGTCGATGGCATCATTATCAAAGTAAATAAGTTTACCTGTGGTATCTGTATCCAAGTACGTTTTTTAAACGACAAATATACCAATTCAGCTGGTTCAAAAAACGCTTGTTATCTTACCTTCACGTATTCAAACGTCATTACATCCGGGTTGCCAGCCAACGGTGTAATAAACAGCGTGTCTTGCGTGCCGCGAGTGAGGCTCATGGCACCAGCAATTTTATTACCTACTTGTAACGCATCCTGGGTGTAGTAATTAGTAAAAGCGTAGTTTTTTATGATGCTGTACTGATCCTGTGTGGTCAATGCACCCTTATCATATTGACGGTAAATGCCGTCATCGCCAAAGGCTAATTGCATGTTTGTTCCTGCATCTACGGTTTTATGCCTGAAACCCGCTACGCCGCCCGAATAACTGCTTAATTTCCAGTTTCCGACGATAGTCAACGGACCGGCCGGTTTATTTTCTTTTTTACAGGCTACAGCAGTCATCAAGGCAATGAGTGACAAGGCTAAAGGTAAACGGATATTCATAATTGGTTAATAATGCGCAACTTTTGGTAATGAAGAAATTTGAAGCGCCTGTAACCCATACGTACAGGCTGGCGATTACGCTACATGGTAAAAATAATTTTTATCTTTATTATTGTTCATCTAAAAAGCTTTTTAAGTTTAAGAGCAAACAACCGATATGTTGCCTGAGTTAGGAGTTTACTTATTATGCGCGCTTACGCTTGTATTAATTTATAAAGTTTTTATGATGATTGCCCGTTACCGGCCGGAGTCCGTCATTGGCGGATTTTTGCTTACTAACTCGGGTAAATTATTTGCAGCAATTTTGAGTTTAATACTGTTTTTTATGATGGCGATTGTCTACCTGGTTTATTTTTCGCGTATACATTGTTAAATAACTATTGGCTTACTGTGCGCTTTACAAATTGTATAGCGTGAACATCTTAGCAGAATGGCGTACCTCACCTGCCAATAACGCCTTGTACTGTATCCACCAGTTCGTGTAAACCAAATGATTTGGTTAGCACAGCAGCCGGTTGGTATTCCTGTAAATCTTGCTGGTTGAGTACGGTAACAAACACCACCGGCGTATCAGCATAAGTGGGGTTTTCTTTCAGTTTGCTAATAATTTGCCGGCCATCGTATTCGTTCAGATAAATATCCAGTAAAATTAAGTCGACGCCTGATGATGGAAGACAAGCGGTTATGTCAGCAAAGTTGTCACATACTTTAACCGAGTAACCTGCATCAGTAAGTACCTCGCACATAGCATCGCTGAGTTGTTCATCATCCTCGATAATAAAAATTTGTTTAGGCATAAGTTTAAATCAAACCGTTAGGAGCGGTTAAGTAAGTAATAGTTTGTTTTTAA
>CAJYSL010000347.1 GCA_913777515.1 uncultured Mucilaginibacter sp. | reverse complement strand
GATAGTCCAGGTGGGTACCTGCGGCAGTTTCCAGCCGGGTATCAGGTTTTCAATAACGAAACAAAAAGCAAAACAGATTAAAATAATGGTCAACATAGCATTAAGGTTTATTTACCTCAAAGCTATCAGGGCAGGGCGCTATAAAACTTTGACTTTTATCAAATAATTATACCTGGTGCCTGATGCGGCTTAAGGTTTCCTGCTTAATGCCCAGGTACGAGGCAATCTGACCCAGTGTGGCTTGCTGCAAAATGTTAGGGTAGGTATTTAACAGCTTTTGGTAGCGCTGATGTGCCGTAAGGGTTTGCTGGTCTATGGTGCGCTCTTCGCTGCGGATGTAGTATTGCTCGGTTATTAAGCGCCCGATAATGTTAAACTCCGGGAACTATTTATACAAGCTTTGCAATTCATCCCAGGTGATAGACAGCAAAATACTATCCTCCAAAACCTCGATATTTTCGAATGATGGTTTTTGCGAAAAGAAGCTGTAAACCGATATCATAAACTCGTTTTGCCCCATAAACCAGGTGGCGTAGGGTGAGCCGGCTTTGTAAAAAAAGGCACGTAGAAATCCTTTTTTTACAAAGTAGATGCGCCTGGATATATGCCCGGCTTTAAGTAATATGGTCTTTCGCGGAAAAGTTTCTTCTTCCAGTATCAAACTTAGGTGCTGCCGTAGGTCCGGACTCAGAAAGCTGATTTGGCTAAGCTGCTCAAAAAAGCCGGTAAGTCCGGTGGTGGCAACCATGTTATTATTTCGCTGCTTTTTTAACCGGTGCTGCTGGTGTGCCAAAGGTAGCCGTAACCAACCACGACGAATTTACCGGTAAGCCATTTTGAATAGCCGGTTTCCAATTCGGCGAGCTGTTGATGGCATCGGTTATAGTTTTATTAATTTCGGGCGTAATGTTGCCCAAAAAACGGCCATGACTAACCTTACCTGTTTTATCTACCAGGAAGGTAAGTACGCCATTGGTTGATTTATTTTTAAGCGTAGCCGGGTATTTAAATTTCTTTTTAATGAGCGCTACAAACGCAGCGTCGCCACCCTTAAACTCTGGTGATTGCTGGCGGCGGGTATAAGTGTATTTAGTGCCATTGGCCGTAACGCAATAACCCGACACAAACTTACCATTACTGTACGTGTCGGTATAAGTCACTTTTTCGGTAGGGTAATTGCCATGCCATTCGCCATCGGGTTTGCCGTTTTTGATGGGGCCTTCTTCGCTGATAGCTCCGGTATTTGGGTTGTAATCTACATAGCGGCCGTTGCCATCGGTTACCGTAGCTGCGCCGGTGGTGTCAAGGCAGCTGGTGATGAAGGCTCTTTCTTCGGGTAACTTGTTTGATGCGGTATCATAGGTGATGCTCAGGTGCAGTTTACCATTTGGGTAAAACAAATAACCAGTACCAGCTAACAGGCCATTATCGTAAGTTAAAACCGATTCGCGCTTGCCGTTTGGGTAGTAGGTTACACACTGGTCCTGCATTACAGGTGGGTCAATAGCCGTTGATTTACCCATCATTTTAGGCTTATTGTTGCGGTAGTAATCACTGATACCGAACAGCGTAGAGCCCGAGTCGGGCAGAGTCACCGCGCGGATAAAATCCGAACTGTCAGCAATAGGCACTTTAGAACCGTCGTTTCTGAAAAAGAAAACCTGTATTACTTTGGAGGATTGTTGTGCCGGAGCTTGTTGTGCCCAACTACCGGTTGCCAAAAACAGGCAGCATGCAACTAAAATATATTTCATCAAACTAATTCAATTAAATCAGGGTGCCTAATTTATCGAATTAATTTATTATCTGTATCAGGAAAAACTAAAATAGGTTCGTATTGGCGCGCTTCGGCCTGTTCCATATAGGCGTACGACATAATAATCACAATATCACCTACCTGCGCAAGGCGGGCTGTAGCACCGTTAAGGCAAATAGTTCCGCTGCCGCGTTCGCCTCTTATTACATAAGTCTCAAAACGGGCACCATTGTTATTATTAACAATCTGTACCTTTTCGTTAGGAATAATATTCGCCGCCTCTATTAAATCCTCGTCGATGGTAATGCTGCCTACATAGTTTAATTCGGCCTGCGTTACCTTAGCACGATGGATTTTAGATTTCAACACCTCAATAATCATAAAGCAAAGTTAGCAATTAAATGTAACAGCACGTTATCACTGTATTATCACATTATCAATGAGGCGGGTATGACTAACGCGGGCGGCCACCAATGCTACTAAACTCTTACTTTGTGCAGTGGCCGGTTGCAGGGTTTGCCCATCGGCAATTTCAAAATACTCCAGTTGTGTATCAGGCTCATGGCTGATAATAGCCGAGGCCTGCTGTTCAATATCTTTCAATGAATGGCCGGCTGCATATTTGGCTTTAGCCTGTTGCAGCGCGCGGTACAAAACCAGGGCATGCTGGCGGTCGGTAGCCGATAGGTGTATATTTCTGGAGCTCATGGCCAGGCCATCAGTTTCACGCTCAATGGCACACATTACAATTTTTACCGGCAGTTTCAGTAACTCTACCATACGGTTAATCACCATGACCTGCTGATAATCTTTCTGCCCAAAAAAGGCAACATCCGGGTTAATGATGCTGAAAAGCTTGTTGACCACCTGTGTTACCCCCTGGTAATGCCCCGGCCTGAATTTGCCTTCAAGCAAGTGTTCCAGTTCGCCAATATCAAGGTGCCACTCTTCAAGGCCGCTATACATCTCGCTAACCGGCGGGTTAAACAACACGTCGCAACCGGCCTGCTCCAGCTTTGAAATGTCGGCCTCAATGGGCCGAGGGTATTTCTCCAGGTCTTTGGGGTCGGTAAACTGGGTGGGGTTTACAAAGATGCTGCACACCGCTACATCGGATTGCTGTTTAGCTTTTGCAAGCAGTGATAAGTGGCCCTGGTGCAGGGCGCCCATGGTAGGTACAAAACCAACTTTTTTACCGTCGGCCTGCAGCTGTTTGAGGTAGTCTCCAACCTCTTTTTTGGTGGTAAATATTTTCAACTAAAAAATAATTAAAAAAGCGGGCAAAGGTGTGTAATTATGCGCTTAAAACCAAAACTACTTGCATAAATCGTTGATAGTTCATAAGATAATGTGTATATTTGCACTCTCAAATTTTATTTGAATTTCTTTACATATAACTTAATTTTGATATAGAGATGGGTAAATCTAAGCTTTTGTTCATAACTCATGAAATGTCTCCCTTTCTTGAACTCACCAAGATTTCTGAAATAACTCGCCAGCTTCCGCAGGCAATGCAAGACAAAGGCTTTGAGATTCGTATTTTAATGCCGCGCTTCGGGAACATTAATGAACGCAGGAACAGGCTTCACGAGGTGATACGGTTGTCGGGAATGAATATCATTATTAATGACAATGATAATCCGCTGATTATCAAGGTGGCTTCTATACCGGCAGCACGTATGCAGGTATATTTCCTGGATAATGAGGAGTATTTTCAGCGTAAGCATGTTTTTGGTGATAAAGACGGAAAGTTTTATGCCGATAATGATGAGCGTATGATTTTCTTTTGTAAAGGTGCTTTAGAAACAGTTAAAAAATTAGGATGGTCGCCTGACGTGGTGCATTGCCACGGTTGGATGAGTGCTTTAGTGCCGGCTTACCTTAAAACTACTTATAAAGACGACCCAACGTTTAAACATTCGAAAGTAGTGTATTCAATTTACGAAAACGCTTTTACCGATAGTTTAAACCCGGAATTTGCCCGCAAAGCCGTGATGAGCGACATGACCGAGCAGCATACCGAGACCTTTAAGCCGGGTACCAATAATGCCTTGCACGAAGGTGCCGTACAATACAGCGATGCGATAGTTTTAGCCAGCGAAAACCTGGAGGCTGAAGTGTTAAATTATGTTAAAAACAGCCAAAAACCTGTTTTAGAATTTGATTCGACCGCTGATTTCGAAAATTATTACAATTTTTACGACGAAATTACCAACGATGAACTGGTAAACGTTGCTTAAGATTTGAAAGTACATATGAAATTTTTTCGGATAGACTTATTAACCCTGTTGATAAGTCTTTTTATTTTGGGTAGTTGCAAAAACCAGAATGATATTGGTTTGCCGGTAGGCGACCAGCAGATTAACGGTACCCTGATGGTTTATGACGATATAGTTGTTAAAACGGATACTGACAACGTGCCTACGGCTATTTTTGCAGCCGGTACAAAGGTGCCCATGTCAGATTTAAACGATCCTATATTAGGCGGTACAGAAGCCAGCATAGCAGCTGCATTAAATTTACCAAGTGGTGTTGCCTACACCGTACCTACAGGTACTGTAACAACCGATTCGGTAGTATTAGAACTGCGTTACGCGGATGGTTTTTATGGTGATTCGCTGAACTCCAAGTATCGTGTAAACGTTTATCCGCTTACCGAAAAAATCGGTCAGAAAACGTATTACACCAACAAAGCCTGGAGTTATAATGCGGGCGGCGCGTTAAACGGAAGTAATACTGCATACAACATCCGCCCAAAAACCAGAATTAAAACGTATAATATTGTTAAAGGTGCTGCGGATACACTGCGGAGTGTAGCTGCACAGTTACGGATCCGTTTAAATAACACGACTATCCCTAACCTGCTGTTTAACAATGCTACGGCTATCACGTCTACCACAGCTTTTCAAAATGCCTTTAACGGATTTTATTTAAGCTTAAAGCGCGACCAAACGAGCCAGGTTGGTGGCACTGCTATGTTTAATATCGATTCCAGCCGGGTAAACGTTTATTACCGCGTGGTAAATAACGGTGTTACTGATACGTCAGTGGTTACACTGCCGTTCAACTACAGCGTGTCGTATGTTAAGCCGCGTTTTGATACTTATCCAACAGCGGTTAAAAGTGCGCTTACGTCTACCGCTTCTGATCAAACATTCTATCTGCAGGGTTTAGCCGGTTTACGTGCTAAAGTAAGTTTCCCTAACCTCAAAACCATGTTTGGCTCGGCAGATGTGAACAGCATTGCTATTAACCGGGCGGAGCTGGTGGTTACGCCAAAGCCGGGCACTTACCTGCCGCCCTTTGTGCCGCAGCCACAACTCACTATGTACAGGTTGGATATCGCCAAGCAGCGCCAGCAACTGCCGGATGCCAACGGCACCAGCCAGAGCGCATCCGACCCGCGTTTCTTTTCGACTGCAGTGTTCGGCGGCTACTTTTTGCCTACGCCAAAAGAATATCATTTCGTAATTACCGGTTATCTTCAGGATTTATTGAGAGGGCGCTTAACTGATTACGGTACCTATATTGCTACCATCGATACCACAAGCCGGGCATCTGCAGTGGCCATCAGTTCAACTGTGCAAACCGCCGGTAGGGTAGTCGCGGTTGGTACGGATAAATCATCGCCTTATCGGTTAAGACTTAACGTCATATACACCAAGAATAATTAAAAAGAAAGGGGGCTTCGAATTCGAAGCCCCTTTCTTTTTTGCAAAGCTTGCAGTAGCTTAAACGTTTTACGTTAAAATACCTTTAGGCTGGTAACTGCATTTTAATAACTTTACAATTTTACCATTTATGCTATGTGTGGAATTGTAGGTTATATTGGCTACAGGGATGCCTATCCCATTGTTATTAAAGGTCTGCACCGTCTGGAATA
>CAJYSL010000346.1 GCA_913777515.1 uncultured Mucilaginibacter sp. | reverse complement strand
GTATGGTAAAGCAGGGAATGAGGGTATTGACGTGTATGGTACCATCACTACCGATGGAAGTACCCGCTTCCCTTTTAACGGGGTAAGCTATATCGGTTTACTTGCTGGAAATTTAGGTAATGCAAACTTACAGTGGGAGGCAACTAAACAAACCAACGTTGGTCTCGAATTTGCCGTGTTAAACAATCGTATAACAGGTGTTATTGATGTATACAACAGCGCCAATAATGGCTTGCTTTTGTCAAGGGCTTTACCTGTGATTACAGGTTATAGCAGGGTTTTAGACAATCTAGGAAAAACTCGTAATAGAGGTATAGAGGTTACCTTAAACACTAAGAATGTGCAATTTAAAAAATTTGCATGGGAAAGTAATATCGTATTTGCAGCCAACAAAAACAAGATTGTTGATTTATACGGCGACCAGCAAAGCGACTTAGGTAACCGTTGGTTTATCGGTTCGCCTATCAGTGTAATTTATGATTATAAAATGGTAGGTGTTTGGCAAACAGGAGAGGATGCCTCAAAGCAGGACCCAGGTGCAAAACCAGGTGATTTAAAATTTGAGGATACTAACGGTGATGGTAAAATTACAGCTGATGACCGTGTTATTTTAGGACAAACCACCCCTAAATGGACAGGTGGTCTGTCAAATACTTTTAGATACAACAACTTGAGCTTGACAGTATTTGTTCAAACAGCGCAAGGAATGTTGAAAAACAATGCAGATTTTAATTACGCGGATGAGGCTGGCCGTCGTAATACTCCGGCTGAAATTGGTTATTGGACACCTACAAACGGTAGCCAAGAGTTTCAGTCGCTGTCTTACTTTAACACACGTGGTTATGGATACCCTCGTAAAGCTAGCTACACTCGTTTAAAGGATATTACTTTAAACTACACTGTACCCCAAAGTGTCGCTAACAAATTAGGTTTGTCAACTTTAAGTGTATATGCCAGTGGTCGTAATCTGTACACTTGGACTAACTGGATTGGTTGGGATCCGGAGCAGTCTTATTCTACCCGTGGTTCTGGCGATTTTGGTAACAACTATCCTATTACCCGTACTATCGTATTGGGAATTAATGTTTCATTGAAATAATTTAAAGCTTAATAAAGACATGAAAAAGATTTCTATCATATTGGGCGCCGCGTCGGCACTGTTATTAGGTGCGTCTTCTTGTAAAAAAAGTTTTCTCGACGAAAAGCCTTATTCATCATATTCTCCGTTAACAGTAACTGATTCGCTGGGTTTTGAAGCTTCTTTAATAGGGCTTTACCAATATCAAACCGGAACGTTGACTTGGTCGAGTGACCAAGGTATGCCAAGTGTTTGGCAGGTAGGTACCGACGTTGCTAATGCCACAGCTAACCAACAAGGGATCGAACTCCCTTACTACAACTATCAACAACTTATCCCTACTGATAGAGCCGCAAATATCATTTGGCAACGTTATTATGCGTTGATTAATAATACAAACATTATTATCGACGGACTAAATTCGGCAAACGGTGTTGGTGCTGTAGGTAAACGCTTGGTAGAAGCTGAAGCTAAATTTTTCCGTGCATATGCTTTTAACACTTTGGCAACCTTGTATGGTCGTGTTCCGCTCATCACAAAGCCAACAACGGGAGTTAAACTCGATTTTACTCGCAATACTTTAGATGAGGTAAACAACCAGATTGTAAGTGACCTTACCACTGCCGTAGCTGGCTTGCCTGATTTGAATGCTGTTGGTAGCCGTGTTAACGCCGCTAATAAACCGGTAGGCCGCGCTAATAAATATATGGCTATGCAGCTTTTAGCCGAGGTTTACCTGCGCATGGGCAAAAATGATTTGGCAGAGCAAACGGCACAAAGCATCATTAGCAGCGGTAAATTTAGCTTGGTTCGTTCACGTTATGGCGTACGTGCAGGTGGTGCCGGCGATTATTATTCTGATATGTTTGTTTACGGTAACCAAAGACGTTCGCAAGGTAACAGCGAGGCTATCTGGGTATTGGAGCAAGAGAATCCAAACTCGGTGATTGGTGGTAACGTAGACGCTGCACAACAACGCCGTGTGTTCGGAGCTGCTTATTATCAAATACCAGGTATGGCATTGGCCGATTCTTTGGGCGGTCGTAGTATTGGCCGTTTAAGGTTAAGCAACTGGGTACTGTATGGCTTGTATAAAGGGAACGATATCCGTAACTCACAGTACAGCATCAAACGTCGTTACTATTATAATGACCCAAGTCCTCAATACGCTGCTTTGTATGGTAAACAAGTCCCTTTTACCGGTGCTGATACTTTATTCCGTATCTGCCCAAGCACAACCAAATGGGGCGCTTTTGACCCTAATGATACCTTTGGTTATGCCATGATTAAGGATTTCATTATGATGCGTTTAGGCGAAACCTATTTATTACTTGCCGAAGCACAGGTAAAACAAGGTAAACTGGCTGATGCCGCAAACTCTATTAATGTGTTACGTACCCGCGCTAATGCCGCGCAGGTAAGCGCTTCAGACATGAACCTGAACTTCATCCTGGATGAGCGTGCCCGCGAATTGGTGGCCGAAGAAAACCGCCGGATGACGTTAATGCGTACCGGAACTTTGGTTGAGCGTGCCTTAAGATTAAACTCTAACGATGCACAAAAGCCAATCACCGGTTTAACAGCTACCAACTTATTGTTGCCCATTCCCCTAAATGATATCCAAATAAACAAAGACGCTAAACTGGAGCAAAATCCGGGCTATTAGTGTAACGTTCAAGTGACAGGCTAAAATCGCCTGTCACTTTTTTTTTATTTTACTTAATGAATTTCATCAGTACTTCATATTTAAAGTTTGTTGCTGGCCTAAGTCTGCTCATCCACTTGTTTGAGCCTGTTTCGGCACAGCAAAAGGATATTAAAGTAAGTACTATTGCCCAAGATGCGTGGGCTAATAATTCTGTTAATACGGTAATCTTCCGCAAAAACGCACTGGTTACTTTTAAAGGAGTGCAGTATGCCTCTTTTTATGATGCTGCTCAGTATGTGGTACTGGCCAAAAGATTGGTTGGAGCCTCAAACTGGCAAACACAGCGCACCCCTTATACCGGCGATGCTACCGATGCACATAAATCCATCAGCTTAATGGTAGATGGCGCGGGCATTGTGCATGTAGCCTGGGGGCAACACAACAACGCGTTAAATTACGCTAAAGGAATTAAACCCGGCTCGCTTGAGTTAAGGCCAAAGCTGGACATGACCGGCAATAAAGAAAATAAATTAAGTTATCCCGAATTTTATCGCCTGGCTAATGGCAATCTGATTTTTTTATACCGCGATGGCGGTTCGGGCAACGGTAACTTAATCATCAACCATTACAATACGCAAACCGGAAGATGGATTCGCCTGCAGGATAACCTGATTGACGGCGAAGGTCAGCGCAATGCTTACTGGCAACTGGCTACAGATAAAGCCGGTACCATACACCTGTCGTGGGTGTGGCGCGAAACGCCTGATGTGGCCAGTAACCATGATTTAGCTTATGCATGCTCAAAAGATGGTGGCATCACCTGGCAAAAATCAACCGGCGAACTATATAAATTGCCTATCACGGCAGCAACGGCAGAATATGCCTGCAAAATTCCGCAAAAAAGCGAGTTAATCAATCAAACCTCGATGTTTGCTGATGATAAAGGCAACCCGTTTATCGCCACTTACTGGCGTGAGGCGGGCGACCAGATACCTCAATATCATTTGGTTTACAAAAGCGGAAATGAGTGGAAAGTGAGCAACCTGGCTTTTCGAAAATCTGCCTTTTCATTATCTGGTCAGGGTTCTAAAAGTATACCCATTGCCAGGCCGCAAATCATCGCATGGCAAAATAAAGGTACTTTAGCGGCAGGCCTTATTTTTAGAGACTCTGAACGGGGCAGCAAAGTTTCCATAGCTGTATGCGAAAACTTGCAGCGCTCCGATTGGAAAGTGAGTGATTTAACCGATTACAGTGTTGGAGCATGGGAGCCCACTTTAGATACAGAACTTTGGAAAGACAGGCATTTACTTAATCTTTTTGTGCAAAAAGTTACCCAGGTAGATGGCGAAGGCCTGGCGCACGAAAAGCCCGAAGCCGCACAGGTTTTGCAATGGCGGCCTGCATCAAACAAAAAATAAATGACAACATACTTAAAAAAGACATTTTGGGCAGCAGCCCTTTTTACCGGTTTATTCGGCCAGGCAAGTGCTCAAAACGGTAAAGGACTGGTGGCCGACAAGAGTTTAGTAAAGCAGGCTAACAGCATTTTTAAAAGTGCCGACCAGCAATACCGTTATCTGGCTGGTCGTTTACCTGCTGGTCGTTTTCCTAAAACATATTATGCCAAAACCGACAGTCTGGAAACCAGCGGTTCAGGTTGGTGGTGCAGTGGTTTTTATCCAGGTACACTATTATATCTTTATAATCAAACACGTGATGCTGCTACACTTACAGAAGCTCAGCGGATGCTGAAATTGCTGGAGGTAGAGCAATACAATAAAACCACGCACGATTTAGGTTTTATGATGTATTGCAGCTTTGGCAATGCGCTTCAAATTGCGCCCAAGCCAGAGTATAAGCAAATTCTGATTAACAGTGCCAAGTCGCTGTCGAGCCGGTTCGACGCTAAGGTGGGGGCTATCAAATCATGGGATTCTAAAAAGCAGGAATACCTGGTAATCATTGATAACATGATGAACCTCGAACTGCTGTTTTGGGCAACACGTGCTACGGGCGATTCCAGCTACTACAAAATAGCGGTTACCCACGCCAATACCACCATGAAAAACCATTTCCGCCCGGATTACAGTTCATATCACGTATTGAACTATAACCCTGAAACCGGTGCGGTACAGCAAAAACGTACAGCCCAGGGCTATGCCGACGAGTCGGCCTGGGCACGCGGGCAGGCTTGGGGATTATACGGCTATACCGTGATGTATCGCGAAACTAAAAACAAAAAATATCTCGACCAGGCTAATCACATCGCGCAGTTCATCCTCAACCATCCCAACCTGCCTAAAGACAAAATTCCGTACTGGGATTTTAATGCACCTAACATTCCGAACGCTTTAAGAGACGCATCGGCAGGGGCGGTAATGGCATCGGGATTACTGGAGTTGTGCCGGTACACCGATAAAGCCAAGGCTAAAACTTATTTTGATGCAGCGCAAACCATGCTCAAAACGCTTTCGGCTCCGCCATACCTGGCTGAACCTAAAACCAACGGCGGCTTTATTTTAGAACATAGCGTGGGGCATATCCCTCAGAAAACTGAAATTGATGTACCGTTGACTTATGCTGATTATTATTACATTGAGGGATTAATGCGTTATAAAAACTTTAGCCGTTAATAATAATTAACCACACACTTAAATTATGATAAAAGCATTTCTTTTTTCAGTATGCCTGATTGCCGGCCTCGGTGTTAAGGCGCAAAGCGTTGATACGCTTAATGCCCCCGCTGCGGCATTGCCTGGCGTATACGCCGACCCTAATATTGCTGCGTTTAATAAAAAGTTTTATATCTACCCTACTACCGATGGTACAGTGGGCTGGATGTCGACTTACTTTACCTGCTGGTCGTCAGATAACCTGGTAGACTGGAAAAACGAAGGTGTTATTTTAGATTTACCTAAAGATTTAACCTGGGCTAAAGAGCGTGCCTGGGCGCCAACCATCGCGAGAAAGAACAACAAATATTATTTCTATTACTCAGCCGATGTAAATATTGGTGTAGCCGTAAGCTACAAACCAACCGGGCCGTTTAAGGACCCAATCGGTAAACCGTTAATTAAACGTGGCAGTTTGCGCGGGCAGATGATTGACCCCATGGTATTTGTGGATGATGATGGCAGCGCGTACATGTACTGGGGACAGGGGCAATGCCATGCCGTTAAGTTGAATGACGATATGGTAAGCTGCGATACCTCTAAAATCATCAATTTTAAACCTGAGGGGTACAATGAAGGCCCTTTCGTTATTAAACGTAAAGGTATTTATTATTTAATGTGGTCTGAATACGATACCCGCGACCCGCGCTACTCTATTGCTTACGCTACATCCAAATCGCCGTTAGGTCCTTTCACTAAAGTGGTAAATCAGCCGGTGCTTAAAGGTAAAGGTGTAGTCAAGGGTGCAGGTCATCACTCCGTAGTTAACGTACCGGGCACCGACCAGTGGTTTATTGCCTATCACCGTTTCAAAATTCCGGGTGGGGATGGCTATAATCGCGAAACCTGCATATCACCTATGTATTTTGATAAAGAAGGTCGCATCTTACCGGTTAACGTTTTTGAGAAAGTTAAACCTGTTAAAATAAAAAAGTAAAGCCGTTTTAAATGATTAAGCCTAACGCTTTACTGCTTTTTGTACTGCTGAGCTTATCGGTATCTGCCAATACTGCCGAAAAGGTACCAACGTTGAGCCGCAAGCAATGGTTGGCTTACTTGGACAAAGTAGCCCGTCCGGTAATGCAAAACATTGCTCAAAA
>CAJYSL010000345.1 GCA_913777515.1 uncultured Mucilaginibacter sp. | reverse complement strand
GTCGGGTCTACTTCCTCTTCAACAAAACCTTTAATATTAATTTCTTCTAAAACGTCCATTGTCAACAGTACAATAAATACAATTAAATTATATAAATATATCTTCTTATTGTTTATTAGTGTGTTGGTAATGTTGGTAAATCAGTTGCCAAAATCTTTGTAAAAGCACTTATTCATCATGTTTCCACAGGTTGTTAACAATGGCAGCCGGTTAAGTATCTGATTTACAATATCACCTCGTTTTCCACAGCTATGTTAATAAACAAAGGTGTGAATTAAATAGTTGTTTTCCGATTGTGAATTTCGACCGGAAATTGTCGGGTATCCAGCCGTTCTGTTGGGGATAAATAAAGTTTTTGACCGGGTTATCCACATCTCGAAAAGTTATTAGCATTTTCCTTACTCAAAATTAACATCTTTTAACGTGGTTATTCACACAAGTAGTACTTTTACACATCTTAGACGCTATTTATGATGAAAAATGTGGATTTCCTGGTGATAGGTTCGGGCATTGCCGGATTAAGTTTTGCACTTAAAGCTGCCAAACATGGTAAGGTTCTGATAGTTACCAAAGCAAGCGAGGACGAATCGAATACCAAGTATGCACAAGGCGGTGTGGCCGTAGTTGTGGATAACGTTGGCGACTCTTTTGAAAAACACATTGAAGATACCCTAATTGCCGGCGATGGCCTTTGCGACCCCGAAGTGGTAAGGATTGTGGTAGAGGAAGGCCCTGAACGCATCCGCGAGATTATTGACTACGGTACTAACTTTGACAAAACCAACGATGGTATGTATGACTTGGCCAAAGAAGGTGGCCACTCTGAATACCGCGTACTGCATTATAAGGATATTACCGGTTTTGAAATGGAACGTGCGCTGCTGGAACAAATCCATCAGAACGAAAACATAGCAATACTAACCCATCACTTTGCCGTAGACCTGATTACCCAGCACCACCTGGGCGAGTTTGTAGATAAAAATTCTACCGATATTAAATGCTATGGTATTTATGCCTTTAATACAGAAACCAAGGTGGTAGATACTATTCGTGCCAAGGTTACCGTAATGGCATCGGGCGGTGCAGGTCATATATATGCTACTACTACCAATCCGGTAATTGCTACCGGCGATGGTGTAGCGATGGTTTATCGTGCCAAGGGTAAGGTGCGCAACATGGAGTTTATACAGTTTCACCCTACTGCCTTATATAACCCGGGCGAATATCCGTCCTTTTTAATATCTGAGGCAGTACGTGGTTTTGGTGGTGTGTTAAAACGTACCAATGGCGAAGAATTTATGCAAGAGTACGACCCGCGTAAATCATTAGCGCCACGCGATATTGTAGCCCGTGCCATTGATGCTGAAATCAAAAAATCGGGCGAGGATTATGTTTACCTCGACGTAAGGCATAAAAGCAAAGCCGAAATTTTAAGCCATTTCCCTAACATTTATGCGAAGTGTCTGGACATTGGTATTGACATGACCCGCGATATGATTCCGGTATCGCCTGCCTGTCATTATATGTGTGGGGGCATTATGGTCGACCATTCGGGCCGTTCGTCCATCAGCCAGTTATATGCCTGCGGCGAATGCTCTTCTACCGGTTTGCATGGCGCCAATCGTTTGGCTTCTAATTCATTGTTAGAAGCATTGGTATTTGCCCATCGCATTTATGAAGATGCCATTGCCCAATTTGAAGGGTACACGGTACCGGATAACATCCCTGACTGGGACGAAAAGGGCGTACAGCTGTCTAACGAAGATATCTTGGTGACCCATAACGTTCGCGAGATGCAAAAGCTGATGAACGACTACGTAGGCATTGTACGTTCGGATTTCAGGTTAGAACGGGCCATGCGGCGTTTGCGTTTATTGTACGAAGAAACCGAGGAGTTTTACAAGCGCACCAAGCTATCCGTAAAATTATGTGAGTTGCGTAACCTCATCCAGGTATCATACATCGTGGTAAAATCGGCCATGGCACGTAAAGAAAGCCGGGGCTTACATTATACAACGGATTACCCGCAGCATGCGGAAGAATTGCAGGATACGATATTTTAAAATAGTGAGCGGAAAACGGGATTCGAACCCGCGGCCTTTAGTTTGGGAAACTAATGCTCTACCAACTGAGCTATTTCCGCTTTTATTAAACCAAATATATAAAAACATTTAAGCAGGCTTTGCAACCGTTATTAATTTAATTGAGTAGTAGGCAGCGCTGCTTAAAACGGACGAAAAACTTTATGAAGATTATCACTTATAACGTTAATGGTATACGCTCTGCCATGAGCAAAAACTGGCTGTCGTGGCTGCAGGCTACGGATGCAGACGTGGTCTGTTTGCAGGAAATCAAGGCTTCGCCTGATGTTTTAACAGATTTGATACTGGTAGAGCAATTAGGTTACCAACACTACTGGTACCCAGCCGAAAAGAAGGGTTACAGCGGTACCGCCATTTTTACCAAACAAACGCCTTTACATGTAGAGTATGGTTGCGGTATTGAAGACTTTGACCGAGAAGGTCGTAACATCCGGGTCGATTTTGAGGATATCTCAGTAATGAGTGTTTATTTCCCGTCGGGATCGAGCGGTGACGAACGGCAGGCGTTTAAATATCGTTTTTTAGATAAGTTTGGGGCTTATCTGAATCAATTAAAGTGGGCCTATCCTAAGTTAGTGGTATGTGGTGATTATAATATTTGCCACAAACCGATTGATATTCATAACCCCAAATCAAATGCTAATTCTTCCGGGTTTTTACCTGCCGAAAGGGCCTGGATGGACGAATTCGTAGATTCGGGTTTTATTGACACCTTCAGGTACCTAAACCCGGAGCCGCATCAATATACCTGGTGGAGTTTTAGGGCTAATGCACGCGCTAAAAACTTAGGCTGGCGTATTGATTACAATATGGTAACCACCGAACTGAAAAGCGCCATTAAACGCGCCCACATTTTACCGGAAGCCCGGCACTCCGACCACTGCCCGGTACTGCTGGAATTAGCTCTGTAAAGCTGATTATAATAAACAAAAAGACCGATAGGATAACCCATCGGTCTTTTTGTTTTAATATGTATTTTACTACCGTAGTTTAACCAGTTTTTCGCCCTCCAGTACCGGGATAGCGGTGGTTAAATCAATCTGCTGGCAAAAGGCAATATCTTTTTCGATACCTAACTTTTTCAATCTTTCGCCGTGCGAAGTCTTTTTTAAGTAATCACTGATATCATGCTTGCCTAACTGGAACAAATCGTTGGCAGCCAGGGCCGGGTCATCAAGCTTATAATTTCCACCCTTTAATTGGTCAATTACGGCACCTGCAAACAGGGTGTCTTCCAGGTTGAAATTGTTTTTCCAGCCGGCACAAACCAGCAGGATGTTATCATTTTGCGTTTTTAACCAGTTGCATAAAGCCGTAACGTTTAAAAATGAGCCGATAACAATGCGTTTAGCCTGGCGGGATAAATGCAGCGCGTGAGTACCGTTGGTGGTAGTGAGCACTACAGTTTTACCGGCCACTTTTTCGGGCGTGTAGGCAAATGGGGAGTTACCAAAATCAAAGCCGGTAACCACCTCGCCGTTACGTTCGGCAGCCAGCAAATAATCCAGTCCTTTTTCGCGATAAGCAGCACATTCTTCTACTTCTGATACCGGAATGATAGCCTCTGCCCCATTCTCAATGCCATAGCAAATAGATGATGTAGCCCTGAAAATATCAATGATAACTACAATGTAGTCTTCAACGCGATATAAAGATAGTAACGCCGGAGTAAGGCAAACTTCTAATGCCTTTACTTCATTTGATGCAGCGTTAGTTTGATGGTCGTTAGTCAAAACAGTACAGAAAAAAGTATGAACAATTAAGCGTTTGCAGCAGGCTTGGTAGCAAATGGTAACTTAACCACTTTGGCTTTTACCTTGTTATCGCGGATTTTAATAAAAATCTCGCTGCCTTCTTTACTAAAGGTCTGGTTAACATAGCCCATACCTATCGCTTTTTGTAACGATGGCGACTGTGTACCTGAGGTTACACGGCCAATTACGTTACCGTCGGCATCAACAATTTCATAATCATGGCGCGGAATGCCACGCTCAATCATTTCAAAGCCAACTAATTTTTTGCTGATGCCTTGCTGCTTTTGCTGTTGCAAAGCTTCAGAATTGGTAAACGGTTTACTGAATTTAGTAATCCAGCCTAAACCAGCCTCTAACGGAGACGTCGTATCATCAATATCGTTACCGTACAAACAGAAACCCATCTCAAGGCGCAGCGTATCACGGGCACCTAAACCAATTGGTTTAATACCAAAAGGCTCGCCGGCTTTAAATACCGCTGCCCAGATTTCTTCGGCATGCTCATTATCAAAATAAATCTCAAAACCACCTGCACCGGTATAACCCGTTGCCGACACCAGCACATTATCTACACCGGCAAATTTTCCCTTTTTAAAGGTGTAATACTCCATCGAAC
>CAJYSL010000344.1 GCA_913777515.1 uncultured Mucilaginibacter sp. | reverse complement strand
TTCAAATCGTGGATATATGCCATAGCCATCAATACGATTTATGATTATTATCGCAAATTATCACGTGATGCGCGTTTGCAGCAAGAGTTAATTAATCATTTCGCCGACCTGTATCAATCGACCGATGATGATTTCATCTATGAACAACGACGCGAATTATTAGAGCAAGCTTTGCAGCAATTGCCGCCTCAGCGGTTAGCAGTATTTAAATTATGCAAACTGGAAGGCAAAAGCTATCAGGAAGCTGCTCAAGAATTAGGTATAAGCCCTTCAACGGTGAGTAATCAGTTGGTTCAGGCTACCAAATTTCTCAAAAACTACATTTTTAATTCAAAACCTCTTGCAATTTTAATTTTATCCTGGATTTTTCGGGCATAAAATCGTTTTCTATAAATCTTTTTAAAATTTTCTCATTAGGAATAGTGTGTTCCTGGAGTTGGCGCGTATTAGTATGTGATTTATGAATGAAGGTCAGTCTTTAAAAGATATTTACGCTAAGTTTCTTCAAAACAAAGCTACCCGGCACGAGCTTGAACAGCTGTTCGAGCTGTTTAAGGATAGCGATGAGCACGAAATAAAGCAATTGGTTGCGCAGGCGCTTGAACAAAACGTGCAAGACAAAAATTTGCATCAGCATAGCGTACTGCTCCAAAACGTGCGGGCTAATGTGATGAGCGCTGCTGAGTCATCTCAGGCTATCGTGATTATCATGAAACCGCGCTCGCGCAAATTATGGTATACGGCGGCGGCCAGTGTAGCCGTAATTTTGATGGTTGCAGGTATACTACTTTTCAATAAAAAACAAACCGGCAATTCAGTGATCGATTTGCGCCCGGGCGGTAATATGGCTATGCTGTCGTTGGGTGGCCATGATACCTTAAATTTGCAGCAACTAAAAAATGGCAGTAAGGTAAAGCGTTCTGCCGGTGTAGTGGTAAGCAAAATTAACAGCAGTACTATTGCCTATACGGCTTATGGTAATGATACTGCCGCGCTTAACCAGATGAATACCATTGTTACGCCAAAAGGTGGGCAGTATCATGTTCAATTATCAGACGGTACCGAGGTGATGTTAAATGCCGACTCCAAACTGGAATTCCCAGTTGGTTTTACCGGTAGCCAGCGTAAGGTTAAACTTACCGGTGAGGCTTACTTTGCTGTTACAAAAAATAAACTGAAGCCTTTTATTGTTACTACTGCCGGGCAAAATGTGCAGGTGTTAGGTACCAAATTTAACATCAGTAATTATGCAGAAGACGGCGGTGCGGTAACTACACTCACAGAGGGCAGTGTAAAGGTGAGCAACCCATTATCGGCAGCAATATTAAAACCTGGTCAGCAGAGCCATACATCAGCATCGGGTATCCAGGTTACCGAGGTTGACCCGGATAATTACAACGCCTGGCGCAACGGCGAATTTGTGTTTGAAAACGCTCCGTTAGATGTTATTATGCATAAACTTTCGAGGTGGTACAACTTCGAAACAGATTACAGCAAGCTACCCCAAAAAAGCTTGTATATGAGAATCAGCAGTCAGGTTAATCTCTCCGACGTGCTCCATGTAATTACTACTACCAGCGGTGTAAAGTTTAAGATTGAAGAAGGGAGGGTAGTTGTGATGTAACGGCCGGCAGTACCAGCAATCGAGTTCTTATTTGTCTCCTATTAACTTCCCTAAATTTTACTATGATTATTTTTACCCGGATACAAAGGGGTGCACCCTTTTTATGTTCAAAAAAATACAAGCTATCAGCACTTTTAGTGTGCTTGGCTATGTTATTTTCTCTTCAGGTGTCGGCGCAAAAAATAAGCGTCAGCTACAAAAACGTGCCTTTTGAAAAGGCCATAGCCGATTTTTCTAAAAAAAGCGGTTACCAGTTTGTGTTTGATGCATCGTTTTTAAAAAATGCATCGCCGGTAAACTTAAGTGCTACCAACACTGACTTTGCCCAGTTATTGCCCCGCTTATTTGCAGGGCAGCCGTTTACTTACGAGGTAAACAAAAAAATTATCATCATTAAGGCTCGCCAGGCATTGGTAAATCCGGTGCAGGTTCGTGGTAAAGTTATTGATACGCTGGGCAACGGTTTGCCAGGTATTGATGTGCAAGTGAAAGGGGAGAGGGCGATGACTAAAACTGATGCTGATGGTACCTTTAGTATCTCGTCATACACTGAGTCGCCGGTTATTGTAACCCATAGTATGGGTTATACCTTAAAAGAAACGCCGCTGGTAAATATAAAATCGTCCGGTTTTATTTCGATTGTGATGCTGGCCAGCAATGTCAATTTAAAAGAGGTGGTGTTTACCGGTTATCAAACTTTTTCGAAAGAGCGCAGCACGGCAGCTATCACCAAAATTGATTCAACTACACTTAATCAGCAAATCAATCCAAGTTTGGCTTCGGCTCTTGAAGGGCGAGTTGCCGGTTTGCGTTTTGATGCAACCCGTAATGATTTGGTGCTGCGCGGACCTGCCACTTTTCAATCACTTAACGTAGGTACTTATCCATTAGTGGTGATTGATGGTTTGCCGACCAACTCCCGTATCGAGGATATTAACCCGTACGATATTGCTTCCGTCTACGTATTGAAAGATGCCGCCGCAGCCTCCATATACGGTTCAAAATCGGCTAACGGCGTAATCGTGTTAACTACCAAAAGCGGCGCTAAAGGCAGCGTAAGCATTAATGCCAATGCCGATTTTTTTGTAACACAAAAGCCTGATTTAAACAAAATGCATTATGCATCTACCAGTCAGATTATTGATTACGAAACGGCTAAGTATAAAAACGAGGTGAGCAACTACGCCAATGCCGCTGCTATGTTTGCTTATTATGGCGATGTGGGTAATGGTACCATCCGTTATTACTCGCCGCTTTACCAGCTTTACCGCTCACAGTATGAAGGAAAGCTTACTGCCGACCAGGTGAATAACACCCTGAACAGCTGGCGCAACAATGATTACTTTAAAGACTACTCAGACAACGTATGGCGTAACGAAAACCGTAACCGTTACAACCTGTCGTTAAGCTCGGGTTCAGCCAAAAGCAACACCTTTGTTTCGCTCAATTATGACGAGAATGCGATGCGTACTCAATACAATTATAGCAAAGCGCTGACCATGTATTTTAAAACGTCGTTTGATTTTAATAAATGGCTTACAGCTACCGTTGGTTTAAACGGCAGATATACGGTATCTAATGCTACCGATGGGACTTACGGTGATTACGCTTTGCAGGAGCGTTATAATCGTATTGTTGATAATAACGGCAATCTTGTTTTTTCTGATTACGCTAATGTGAGTGATGGTTTTTCGGGCGGTCTTATCAACGGGCAAATAATAGCCAAGCTGGCGGGCAACCCGGATTTTAAGTCGTATAAGTTTAATGTACTTAACGAATTACAAAACGGTATTACCAACACTAAAGCGTTGAATCTACGCGCGTTCACCAGTTTACGGGCCAAATTACTGAGGGGCTTAAACTACGAGGTTTCTTTTCAGTACGAAACCAATACGGCTAACCAAGAGCAATTTTACGACCAGGAGTCGTACAAAATGCGGTTTCTGTATAATGGTATGACCACCTTTAATACAGCCACTAACAAGTTTGAGCACAACGTTATAAACACCGGTGGCCGCTTTTATCAAAGCAACAAGCGAGCTTACAACTACACTTTTAGGCAGCAGCTTAATTTCGACCGGACTTTCAAAATCGGGAACACCGAGAATAATTTTACTGCCATCGGTGGTTTCGAGGCACGTCAAAACGAAGCACCTGTTTTTCTTTCGGATATAAGGTATAGTTATGACCCGCAATTACTGTCGTCACAACCTATGGATTTCAAAACACTGAGCACTACCGGTATTACCAGTTACTTGTACGGACGCCGTACCCTAAGCGGCAACAACGGTGCTCTCGAAAATCCGCTTAACCGGTACGTATCCATTTATGGTAACGGCGCCTATACCTTAAACAATAAATACAACTTGACATTTAGTGCGCGTGTTGACCAGGCCAGCTTTTTTGGCTTAGACCCCGAGTATCGCTGGAAACCTATTTGGTCGGCAGGTGCAGGCTGGAACGTGAGCAATGAAGAGTTTATGAAAGATGTTAACTGGCTGGATTACCTAAAAGCTCGCTTAACATATGGTATCAACGGTAACTCAGACTTAACGTCGTCACCATATGCAACGGCATCTTATCGTAACGACCAGTTGTATACCAACTTAATCTACACTAACATTACCGCTTTCCCTAATCCTAAACTACGTTGGGAAAAAGTAACTACTACCAACCTGGGTTTCGACTTTTCGGTATTTAAAAACCGTATCAAAGGTGCTGTTGATTTGTATAATCGTTACAGCTCCGACTTGCTGACCAATAACGATTTAGACCCAACCGTGGGTTTAAAAACACGTGTAATTAACAATGGTAATATGCGTAACCGCGGTATTGAGGTAAGCCTAAGTTCAGACTGGTTTAAGAACCGCGATTTCACCTTGGGTTCAACGGTGATATACGCTTATAACAAGAACACCATTATTGATGTAAATTACAGCACCCCTGGAGCGTTTTCTTACATATCTTCCCCTACAGATTTTTACTTTGCCAATACTTCCTTCCAAACCATGTATGCTTATAAATATGGCGGTATGGTTAATGGCTACCCATATTACCTGGACCAAAACGGAAATCCCAACGTGACTTTTGATGCTAACGGAACACCAACCAGTGTAACAGCTATCAACTCGCCATCAGCATTGGTAGCCGTGGGTAAGTTACTGCCCTCCTGGAATG
>CAJYSL010000343.1 GCA_913777515.1 uncultured Mucilaginibacter sp. | reverse complement strand
TAATGTTTTGCTTAATTTTTAATCAGTTTACTATTTGGTTAAACAATAACGGTAAACTGATTAATTAAGAAATAATTTCCCCGTTTTAAATTGTTGGGTATAATGTGCCACGCTGCAACTAAGTGTGTCATCACTGATTCAAGCATTTGCAAATCTTTACGGAGTAAGTTTTAGCCCAAAGTAACTTACATGTTAAAACCCTGTTAAACATGTCGGGGGAAGGTTTTTTTGCCTTACATTGCCCTCAAGGAGATTTGTAATGATGAAACGGCAAAAGCAGAATATTTTAACGTGGGCTATCATGGTAGTTTCGGCATTTGCGTTTACGCATGTTGCCGCGCAAGGGAGGTTAGTGGGCAAGGTGTTAAGCCGCAGTACGGGCAAGCCGTTACCTGCGGCGGTAGTTACCGTTGCCAGGGGCAGAGTGCTTACCTCGGTTGATGGCCGCTTTGCCCTGGGGCAATGGCAACCGGGTGATACGCTGGTGGTAAGCTGTATTGGTTATCAAACCAACAAACATTTCCTCAATAGTAAAAGTGCTGCCGATACATTGCGCATTTACCTGCAGCCAGCGTCGGTGTTGCTTAACTCTGTAACCGTGAAGGGGCGGCAGCTTAACCAACTGGATTCGGCCCGGACGCGGCGCGAGTTCGCCGACGTTTTTAATTACCAGGGCCTAACTGCCAAAGACGCCCTGCTGCAGCGTGCCGACCTGAGCTACAAGCCATACGACCAGGTAACAGCCCTCAATAATACTACGCAGATTTCGGGCATCAACGTTTTACAGGCGCTGGCGCTGTTGGGTGGCAAGAAAAATAAAACGACCAAATTGCAGAAAACCCTGCAGCGTGACGAGGACGATGCCTATGCCGATCGCCGTTTTTCAGTCCGGAGGGTAGCGGCCGCAACCAACCTCCGTGGCGATTCGCTCCAAACCTTCATCAGCACCTACCGCCCCGATGCCGACGAGCTTAAAACCAAAACCGACTACGAGGTAGTAATGTACATTAAAAACCGCTACCAAGCTTTTAAGCAAGGCAAAGTAAGGTTGAAGCCAGTAAGGCTGGATAGTGTGCGGCGGGTGAACTGATGCTTAATTAATTGCTGCTTTGTTGTTTTTGTGTTAAAGTTTATATTATCACTTCAGTATATCGTCAAAACTATCAAGACTTGCAGTTACCCGTGTAACCGCTTTGTTCAAATACTTCCGATTGTTTGCGGTGGTCCAGTAACGTGGCAATGGCCTTGGCTTTGTCGGGCTGGCGGTTGTAGTAAGCCTCGCAAATGCGTGCGCCTATAAAATAACCTAAATCCGGAGGGCGGTTTTTAATGGTGCCTGTATTATAGAACCATTGCGAAATATCGGTGCCATCTGCAGCTGTTTTAAATTCCTGCCATAGTTCGCACTCGTGTGCGGCGGCGTAGTTAAGGTCAACGCCCAATTCGGCCCGTCCAAAAATTAGCGTTGTTAAAAAGTTGGCTGTACCTTCGTGTAACGCCAGTGAAAGCAGGGTACTATTGCGGTTGTGATGCTGCTGGCAATGGATGCTTTCGTGAGCTACCAGGTTAGGCATATTGATGCCATGCTTCAGGTTGTCGCGCAGGTTGCCTTTAAATTCCGAAAAATCCATGGTGCTGTCGGCCAGGGCAATTTCAGTGCCCAACAAAATCAGATTTTTGCGTGCCGTACCACCCCCTCTAAAACAGCCTATAGCAAAACAAACCCGCGGTGTTTTATAGCCGGGTATAATGGATTGCAGTGTGCCAAACACACTGTCGAGCTTGGTTTGGTACTGACTAATGTACTGTGTTTTTCGTCGTAACTGTGCCAGGTATTTGGGGTAACGGTTAATGGTGCGCAGGTATTCGGCAGCCGTGTAACCTTTCATTTTAATAAACACCCGTCCCCCGCGGCTCATGCGGTCAAGATAAACCGTCTGAATAATGTTCAGGCTATCGGCATGGGTGCGAGTAGTCTGCAGGCTATCGGCCGCCTGCCAAAAACGATTAATATCCTCAGTAATATAAACCTGTTTGTTTGGCTGCTGCGAATCTGCACTAACAAAACCGCATTCCAGTAAAGCAATAAATAGAAAGAGAAATTTCATAGCGTAAGGTAAACGTTTAAAGGTTGACTAATAATAAGATGAAGCCCGACTGCATTTGGTTACAGCGGTTGTTGCTTTTTTTAACAATAATTAACTACCACCCAAACTTAACCCATACCATAAATTAACTAAGTTTGAGACCCGGTGGATGTCAGTCAGTGCTCATCAGGAACCTCTCATTTAATCACGCTTATGTTTAATCGCTTTATAAAGTCTGCCTTCGCATTATTGGCCTTTGTATGTTTCCAGGCAAGTGCCATTGCGCAAACCAACGCCGAACTGATAAACGCACTTAATCAGCAACTCATCCCCATCAAGGTTGAGCCTGCCGACTCTAACTTCGACGATTTACAGAAGCTTAAACCTCTACTTAAAGATAAACAAGTGATAGGCCTGGGAGAAGCCACCCACGGTACCCATGAGTTTTTTGCATTTAAGCACCGCATGCTTATGTTTTTGGTGAAAGAAATGGGAGTTAAATCTTTTGTCATCGAGGCAGATTTCGCGGGTACGCAGCAGATGAATGATTACGTAGTATATGGTAAAGGCGACGTTCAGAAAGGTTTGGCCGGTATGGGCTTCGGTGTTTGGATGACGCAGGAAGTGGTAGACATGGCCAACTGGATTAAAGCCTACAATGCCACCCAGTTGCCCGAAAACAAAGTGAGTTTTTACGGGTGCGATATGCAGTGGGGCACCACGCCTATTAAACAACTCAAAGATTACCTGCAGCCCCTTGGCCAATTTACGCCGGTAATGGATCGCAGCGTGGTCTCGTTTAACCAATACACTGCGTCGTTAAGTAACCAAGACAAGCAGAATATTAAAGACGCGGTAACTGAATTAAGCCAGGTGAAGTTTGATGAAGCCGGTATTGCAAAAGCCGAAATGTACCAGCAATACGTAAAGCAACTGCAACAGTTTGTGGCTTACCTGGATGCCAAATCCAGCTTTTTCCCGACACGGCAGAGCGATTGGCGCGACAGGTGCATGGCCGAAAACTGCGAATGGATTTATAACTACACCGGCCATAAAAAAATGATGATTTGGGCACACAACGGCCACATCAATAAAAGCTCTGGCAATCATCGGCTAAACCGCATGGGTATGTACCTGGCTAAAACGTTCCCCAATACTTACTATGCCATGGGGTTTGACTTTTACCAGGGTAGCGTGCGGTATTACGACCGGGATTTGCGCAAAAGTACCGGGGCAGATTTACCGCCAATAAAACCCGATGCAACCGGCGCCTTGTTTGCCCAATGTAGCACGCCTAATTTCATCATCGACATCAAAAGCGCTTCGGCCAACCCACTCCTCAAAAAGTATTTTTCCGCTAAAAATCCATCACTGTTTTATGGTGGAGATTACACCAAAGGACGGCCTACCAGTTACGTAACGTATATTTTAAAAGATACCTTCGATGCTATCATATTCATTCGAGAAACTATCGCTGCGCGGGATATGATCTAAGGGCGTAGATTGTAGTAAGGTAAAGATGTTGTTGCAGATGCATTTAAGAATCTGATGACTAAGGTTAGGTGGTGACTGTAAATGGTTGATTTTAAGTTTGTCGTGTAAATTAAAGCTGATGGCGTAAATCTTGCTGCTTATATAATGGTTTAATTATTAAAACAAATTATCTCTTTTAAGAGTAAAACGTTAATACACACCTCAACAACTCACTTTGTACACCATCATTTATATTAGCAAAGCTACGAAGCCGATGCACGACGAGGCATTGCTTGACCTGCTTACCGCGTCGCGAATTTACAACGAACGCAAGCAATTAAGCGGCATGCTGTTGTATGTAAAACCTAACAAAGCCAGCGGCGTACCGGCCGGTCGGTTTATACAAGTGCTGGAGGGAGAGGAGCATGAGGTTATGGCGGTTTATGAAACCATTAAGCACGACAGCCGTCACCAGCAGGTAACCCTGCTACACCAGGGGCCGGTGTATGTCCGCAGTTTTGCTGGTTGGGCCATGGGCTTTAAATCTCTGTTAGAAGACGAATATTTGCAGATACCCGGTTACATCAAACTCGACGAGCAGTTTATTCAAAGCAAATCAATGCTGTCTGTCGGCGTAGCGTTTAATTTCCTGAAATCATTTTACACCATCCGAGCCTGACCCATTACAGCTCCATCCTTAATAAAGGCATTTTATATTGCACTTATTGCTTTGTATCAATATTGAAATTATTTTATTTAACTTTAAATAAACACAGATAAAGTATACAGGCTAAGTGCCTTATCCAATTAAAAACTTAGGTTTATGTTATACCATGTCATCTACATCAGCAAGGCGGTAACACCACTCAGCGGCGAGGCCTTGAGCCATCTGTTGCAGCAATCGCGCCGGTGGAACGAGTCGGTGGGCATTACGGGCATGCTGCTTTACATTGAGCGCCACATGATGAGCCAGATAACCGGCCGTTTTATGCAGGTAATTGAGGGCAACGAAAGCGACATCAAACCGCTTTTTAAGAAAATTAAACAAGACCCGCGCCACCACCAGCTGATGCTTTTACAGGATGGCCCCATTGGTCAGCGTAGTTTTGATAATTGGGTAATGGGTTTTAAAGTGATGGGCTGGCAGGAATACGTAGATCACCCCGGATATCTTGACATGGACGAGCTCTTCTCCAACGGCGAAATATCCTTGTCATCCGGCGTAGCGCTCAATTTTATGAAAACTTTTTATGCGATGTGAATCTGAATCAGAATTTACTGAATTTTTGAATTGACAGGATGTTTTGTGTCTTAAAGTCCTCCCTTCCGGGGAGGATTTAGGAGGGGCTTTCTTCGCTGCCGCAAGCGTCCCACTCGCGGCACCAAAAGCAACAAACCATCCGTCAATCTTTCATAGCAATGCTATTTGCTCCGGGGAAGACACGCAGGTAAAGTGACTTCACACCTTGTTCCTGGTATTCAAATCTCCACACGTGCGTAGCAAAGGTTTTTTGTTGTAAACTTCCTTTGGGTGGTATAGTGGTTATCAGTTTTTCTGCTCCGTTATAGTCTATCCAGAATAATTTTACAGGGGTGGTTTTGGAGTTTACAAACGAAAACTCGGCCGGTGTTGTGCTTTTGTTGGAGACAGCGCCTTTGTATACAATGATGGTTTGCTTGTTTATTAAATTCGACTTCAATTTGCCGGTGTATATGGAATCTAAAAGTTGATAGCCAACAGTATCGTACGACATTAAACCAGCGCGGCCAGGTGCAGGCAGGCTTGTGCCGGGTAAAAAGTCTCCACGAAAGCCAAAGTACCAGGTGGTAAGTTCGGCCCAGTACTCAAACTCGTTGGTTGAGGCGTAGGCGTTTTTCCAGAGATTTGAAGACCTGGCATGTTCAAGACTGTTTTTGATTTTGACACGCAATGTAGAGTCCAGCCCATAATTCATAAGGGTATGCGAAAATTCGTGAACGCAGATGTCATACCCATGAGCATACTTGTCTCCGGGCAAATGCAGCAGGTTTTCTTCTCCGCAGGATGCTGCCAAAGCGCCCATACCGCGTGTGCGGGTATCAATGTCGGTAAGCGTGCCGTTGTCCATGTATTTTACACCCTTTTGGTCGGCAAACTCGGGTAAATCTGATGTAGCCTCGTAACGGCCAATAATGTGCAGTTCGGCACCGTTCAGTATTAAGTTTTGCCTCACTGCCGGGATGTCTTTCAGCATCATGCGCAGTTTACCCGCTGCAACCACCATGGCCCGGTCATCAACCACTGCCGAGCATCGTATAGGTATGCCGTCGCAGTCCAGGTACTTGGCGTAAAAGTTTTGCAACGGCGGGTTTACTTGTTGTATGCTATCTGCCAAGGTTTTACGCTGCGATGGTTGAGCTTTTGCTGGTAAGAACGTAACGCCGGTTATCACCAGCAACACCGTCTGTATAAATAATTTGAGCATTCGGTTTTTATATTTTATTGTCGCTGGGCTACAAATAAAGCAATGGGAAAGGCTTGTCAAGTGTTTGCTTTGAACGTCGATTAAAGGTAGCAAATAAATGAAGATTTATGGGTTCAACGGTTAGTGTGGTCGTCAGCAGTATCAAAAAGAATATGCCAGTCAATAAGCTACAAGCGGAACATTTGCGGTAGCAGCAGCCGGTTAAAACGTTATATTACACTATGAATTTTGCGGATAACCCAATAACCAACCGGCAATCGTTTATAAAAATGGTGAATACATTGAGGCAACAGCTGATAACCGGCGATGAAACCTTTGCCAACACAAATCTATCCGATTTTTTGGAAGCCCTTAGCCGTTATGCAGAAGACATTCAGGGCTATTATGATAATACTAGTCAACCCGTTAATGCCGATGAGCCAGGCTGGCAGTTATTTGCTGATTTGCTTAAGGGGGCGTCGATGTATGAGTGAAGTTTAGCTTTCGTTTGGTGTAGCCATCACCTCTTCAATCAAAACATTTTTCTATCCGCCTTGCCAAAGTCTATCGGCATCTTATTAAACAAACTTACCACTTTACCAATCATACGGCCATTGCATAATATGATTATTGTTGATCTGAACCAGCGATAAGAGTGGGAAGACTGATTATGACAAACAAATGCGGTAATGATACTGAAGATCCTTTGAGATGTAATCAGAGTTGTTAATGAACATTTTGGCTGGTGTGGATAACAGGCAATAATTCGCGCCTTAATTTTTCAAAAAAATCACATTCCCACTGTAACCATTTGCGCTCTCATCGCATCTTGAATTTAATCGGCCATGAAAAAACTAATCACCCTTGCGTTTTTGTTACAAAGTTTAATGCTGAATGCACAAATGCTAAGCCGTGCCCAGGCCGAAGCAGATATCGACACTTATAACCAGGTGTTAAAAGAGGTACATTACAATCCGTTTTTATACATCAGTGCCGACGCCTATCAGCGTAAAACAGACAGCCTGAAGAAAACGCTTGCCGACTCTATCCCGATTAAAAGTTTTTTATTGAAGCTGTCTCAACTTACCGGTGCCATCAACGACGGTCATACCATGCCCGTCGTGGTGCAACAGGCTTTTAAGGCAGATTTTCGCAAGCCAATTTATTTCCCGTTATCACTCACGGCTGGGCCAAATGGTCTTTTATATACGTCGGAGGCTTATGCTGCCAGCGACATACCGGCCGGGGCGGTCATCCTTTCTGTAAACGGCATTAATTTGCCGCAATTTTTTACCCGCATGACAAAAGGCATCGGCGGATTGCCAGCGTTCAAAAAAACATTGGTTGCCGGTTTACTGAGCAATTACCTTTACTATGCCGAAGTAAAGCCTCCGTTTAAGGTTACCTATAAGGTGCAGGGCAAAACCTGCTTCACTACCATAGGGGAGGGCGTAATTTTAAAAGACATCCTGACTAAAGCCTTTCCGCAACTGGGCGGAACTGATTATACTTTTGAAGTGATAAACAGCAAACTGGGTTACCTCAATTTAGTAACCATGAAAGATGATTACCAGCGCTGTGGGGCATTTTTTGATTCGTGCTTTACGGCGATGAAAGCAGCTCATATAAATGCAATAGCTATTGATTTGCGGCACAATAGCGGTGGAAATGCCATTATTGCCCACCAGCTCATTAGTTATTTTAACAACAAACCGTACGCCTTATCGGGCGGGCGGTATTGGAGGGTAAGCCAGCGTTATAAAGACCTGCTGATTACCCGGCGCGATACCGGCAACGCGTACCTCAGGCAACCCAACAATACTATCATCGACCAGCGCCAGTGCGGTCCGCGCGACCCACTGTTTGTAAACAACAAGCTATTATTTAGCGGGAAAGTGTATCTTATAACCGGGTCGGCCACGTTTTCGAGCGCCATGCAACTGGCCGACGCCGTTAAGCAGTACCACATGGCTACCATTGTGGGTGAGCCTACCGGCGAAGAAACCAACGACTTTGGCGAACTTTACAAGTTTGACTTACCTCACAGTCAGCTACAGATGCAGGTAACCACCACGTTTGATTTAGGTGCAGATTGCAACCCCAATAAAAAACATCCAGTGATGCCAGACTATATCATTAGCAACACGCTGCCGTCGTCGTCAGGCAGTGATGATGCAGTGATTAGTTACATCTTAAAACAGTTGAAATAATGGTGCTGATTAAAGTTTGGGTTAGCTAATGGTTGGGCCAAGCATAGAAGAGTTATTATTAAATATCTACATCAGTCATGCCGGATTTATTTCGGCATCCCACAAGACAAGCACGCCGCTTTGACTGCATGTTCATCACTTAGCGCGTGGGATGCCGAAATAAATTCGGCATGACGGGTGGCGAATGTAGATCGCTTTAAACACGTTCGATAGCATTAGCCTAAGTCTGTCGCCTGTTACATGCAATACAGCAAAATTAACCACACTGCGTTCTCTATCATTCAACTCAAGGCCACAATCACATCCTCCCTCATTTTTGTAACATCACCGTCATACCATCAACCCGATGCGGTAAACCTGCCTGATAACATTACTTTTGCAAATTCTACCAAAATGATAGATTAAGTTTGGGCGGCTTCGTCAGCAAACTTAATCGGGTAAACGCTGGTAGTGGCTGTAGTTATGTTAAAGAAACCCATCGATTTATTGTTAAAAGAATCTGCCGACGAGGACGAACACGCGCTTAAGCGTTCGCTCGGGCCGGTTAATCTTATCCTTATTGGCATCGGCATCATCATCGGGGCGGGGCTGTTTTCGCTCACGGGCATTGCCGCCGGGCAGCACTCGGGGCCGGCCGTTACTATTTCGTTTTTAATAGCGGCGCTGGGCTGTACGTTTGCAGCTTTGTGCTATGCCGAGTTTTCGGCCATGATACCCGTGGCTGGCAGCGCCTATACGTACTCGTACGCAACAATTGGCGAGCTGTTTGCCTGGATTATCGGTTGGGATTTGGTGCTTGAGTACTCGGTAGGGGCAGCAACGGTAGCCATCAGTTGGTCGCAGTATTTAACCAAATTTTTGTCGTGGTTTGATTTGTACTTGCCGCCGCAGCTCACGCTTTCGCCCTTCGAAACCGCCAAAGCCGCCAATGGCGACGTCATCACCGGCATCATCAACCTGCCTGCAGCGTTGATTGTGGTGCTGGTAACGGGTATCATTATCCGCGGCACTAAAGGGTCGGCACTGGTAAATGCGATTATAGTTAGTTTAAAGGTAGGGGTGGTGCTGGTGTTTATTGCCGTGGGCTGGTCGTACATCAATCCGCAAAACTATCACCCTTATATTCCGCAAAATACCGGCGAGTGGGGCGCCTACGGCTGGTCGGGCATATTGCGCGGCGCCGGACTGGTGTTTTTCGTATTCATTGGGTTTGATGCCGTGTCCACCGCTGCGCAGGAAGCCAAAAATCCGCAGCGCAACATGCCTATCGGCATCATCGGTTCGCTGGTAGTATGTACTATTCTGTTTGTGCTGTTTGCCCACGTAATGACGGGGATGGCCAACTATAAAGAGTTTATCGGCTCGGGCGCGCCGGTGGCCATCGCTATCGAAAAAACGCCTTACCAGTGGCTCAGCAAGGCCATTGTGCTGGCTATTTTGATTGGTTATACCTCGGTGATACTGGTAGACTTGCTGGGGCAGTCGCGGGTATTTTTCTCCATGTCGCGCGATGGTTTGCTGCCCAAAGTGTTTTCGGATGTGCACCCCAAGTTCCGCACACCCTGGAAATCCAACATCGTGCTTTGTGCTTTCATTGCGCTGTTTGCCGCCTTTGTGCCCATCCGCGTAGTGGGCGAAATGACCAGCATCGGCACCCTACTGGCCTTTGTGCTGGTATGCGCCGGCATCCTGGTGCTGCGCAAGCAACAGCCCAATGTGCATCGTCCGTTTAAAACCCCGATGGTGCCGCTGGTTCCCATTTTGGGCATCCTCACCTGTTTTGCCATGATGACCTTTTTACCCGCCGACACCTGGCTGCGCCTCCTCATCTGGCTCGCCATTGGCCTGGTGATTTATTTTACCTACGGCCGCAAGCATAGCGTGGTGAGGAAAGCAATGAGTGAATGAGTGGAAGCCAATGAGCGAATTTTGAATGAGTGAATGAGTGAGTGAAAGCCAATGAGTGGATGATAGATTAAATGAATAAGTGAGTTTTACACCTGGTTCTTGACTATATACTCTCTTGGCTCTCTCCCTCAACCTGTCATTTCGAGCGATAGCGAGAAATCTTGTTCAAAGCGGTAAACGGAATGATAGGTTAAGCATATGTCCAACCAATCATGCCCCATTCATTTATGCGTCATTGTCGGCGCTACTATTTCTTTTGTTCGAATCAGAATTTGCAGAATAATCCGTCATGCTTCTTAAAGTCCTCCCTTCCGGGGAGGATTTAGGTGGGGCTATTACCTAACCTTTGGACAGGGTTAGGGTGGGGTGATCCCAAAAAAGCGAGCGGCGTTATTGTAAAATATGTCCTGTTTTTGCTTTTCGCTTAAAAACGGTGCGGTTTCAACGGCTTGGATGGAGCGGGGGATAGCATCTTCCCAAATCATCTGGTCAGAGCCGTACATCAGCCTGCTGGTAAAACCGGCCGTCATCAGGGCTTTCAGGTAAGTGTAAAACTCTTCTTTGGGCACTATCCAGTTAATTACCGATATATCGGCGTACACCTGCGGATATACGTTAAGGATGGCTTTGGTTTCTTGCAGGTAAGGGTAACCCATGTGCATCATTTGCAGTTTCAATTTAGGATGCCTTTTGAGCACCGGTTCCAGCGCTAAGGGATTGCCGGCAGCGATGGTAAATTTAGGGAAGCCATGAAAAGGTGTTTCGGGCGCAGCAATGCCGGTATGCACTGCCACCGGGATGCCGTAGGTTTCGCAGATTTTGAGGTAAGGCTCAAACTCAGACTCATCCAGCGTTTGCCCCTCGTATTGCAGGCCCAACTCACCAAAAACCACAAATTTTTTATCCTGGATGAGTTTCTTGAAAGTTGTAGTATCGGGTAGCGGATTGTTCTGATGGTCGGGATACTCGAGCGAACTGATAAAACGCTTAGGGTCTTGCGCTATAAAATCTGCATTCCGGAGCAGCGTGCCCGAGCAGATGGCTTTAACCACGTTATATTTTTTAAGCAGGGCTAGGTTGTGAGTAAGGATAGCCTGATTGGTACCCGCATCGGGCATTTTGCCGGTTACCGGGTTAGGTGGCGGAGGTACGCCATAATCGCCCGCCGAGCGGGTATGAAAATGCACGTCAATAATCCGGCGCGACTGCGCCCTGAGGCTAATCGTCCACCCAACAATAAGTAACAGGATAAAGTAAGGTTTCTTCATGTTCGAAGATAAGATATTTTGATAAGATATTTTGATAAAATACTGTTTATAATCAGGTAGTTAACTATTGGTAAAATCTGAATTAGAATTTGCTGAATTGATGGATTGTCAGAATGAATTGATGATTGTTTGAATTGAAATTTTATTAGAATTCGATGAATTTACAGAATAACCTATAGTGCTTTCGCTACCGCAGGCCTCCTGGCTTGTGGTTTAATCCTCCGACCCCCTAAAGGTGGAGTTTCTGATTAGTGTGTTGGTTTATCCGAGCATCAAAACGCCGGACATACCTGTCAGCGGGCCACAAGCCAGGAGGCTTGCGGCAGCGTAACCCCCCGGCCCCCTGAAGGGGGAGTTTCTAATTAGCACTCCTCAAAAGCTTCTCCTTTAGGGGGCTTGGGGGGGCTTGTCAACCTCCCCAGCTTCGGGCGAAAGCCGGGCAGCACATGTTGGTCTGTGCGTAAAGGCAGAGGCATTTTAGATTTTGCAGAAGCAGGGGCTCGCGCGGCGAAGCAAGGGCAAAATATAAGAAGCCTATGG
>CAJYSL010000342.1 GCA_913777515.1 uncultured Mucilaginibacter sp. | reverse complement strand
CCGCCCGGGCCCGAGCCTATAACAATAACATCATATTGCATAACAGTATAGTATTTTGATAGTGTTCAAAGGTAATATTACCTGCTATAAAACGGGTAATTTTTTAGTAAACTTAATGATGTACTATACTTTGCTACTATACTATTATGCAATTTTGTGGTTTTGTTGCTCAATCAACAGGCAGTAGAACCCAAAGCTTATTTAACTTTCAAATCTTTACCAGCAATATCTTCCCAGCGGTAAAAATGGAAGGTTTTATCGTCGCTCATGGCTACAAACAGACCGTGTTTAAAATTTGCGTTCAAAGGTTTGTTTAAAACATCCGAGCCATCGCTTTGCTGGGCGGCTACCGATACCACTTTTAGTTCGCGGTGCTCAAAAGGGTTGGCTGGTGTACCCTCGCGGGTAAAAATATGGAAGCGGTTAGCGCCCTGGTCAGACACCAGAATGTAGCCTGTAGTATCCGTTGATTTATAAATCGAGATACCTTCATGGTCTTCCTGAAAACCTTTGGTGGCAAACAGTGCCAGTTGCTGGTTGCCTTTATCAGGGTCGGCATAATACTGGCGCACGCCCACCTGCTCGTCCGAATAATAGACATAGCCCAATTCATTATCAACGGCAATAGCTTCAATCTCTTTCTTGCCGCTGTAAGCGCCAAACTTTCTAACCAGCGTTGCTTTAACCGTTCCTGTACCATTATCAGTTAACAAGTACTGCCATAAATAGCCGCTTTCCTTCGGTCCGTTTTTGCGGCCTACTATGGCGTATATTTTACCGTCTTTAGTGGTATACATGGCAATGCCCATCAGGTCGCGGTATTCAACACCGTTTTCGCCGGTAAACATATCCAGGCCGCCGTTATCCACCGGTTTCATATCAGGTAAAGCGTAGATGCGGAGTTTGTGGCTCATGCGCTCTGTAGTAACGGCAATGTCTGTTTTATTACCGTTCAGCATCAGGCCGTAGGCAATATCCACATTGTTGGGGCGCTTTAATCCCTTTACTACTTTATCGGCAATGATTTTACCGTCGAGATTAAAAACATACAGACCGCCGTCTGCATTTTTATCGGTCCCTATAATGAGGCTTTGAGCCGGGTTGGCCGCGTTGTACCAAATGGCGGGGTCGTCGGTGTCGTAACTTACTTGCTCGGTTACGATGGCGGGTTTAACCAATGCTGAAACTACAACCCCCGGAGGTAATTTAGTGCCCGAAGATGGCTGACAGCCTGCACCGGCTGCCGACAGAAGTGCTAAAAAGCTTAAATAGCTAATGGTAAGCTTATTCATCGAATTAAAAATGCTATTTAAAAGCGGCGTTGCTATTAAACAACGCCGCTTAAGGTAATGAGATAAGAATGATTAATACTGTTTTATTTAGTGCCATAGGCACCTACGTAGGCCGATGGCGCAGGTGAGGTGTAATTAACACCGTTTGCAATAATGCCTGATGCAAAATTACGGGTAAAATTAGTTTTACCTTTAGTCAATGCAGGTGAGCCGGCTTTTAAATGAAAATCCCAGGCGGTGTTAAAATCGGCATTGCTGGTTGAGGTGCTTAATGGGTAGTTAACCAGCATCGGGTCGTTGTCGCCGGCATTTTTGCTGATGACATCATTTGTTCCGGCAATAATTTCGGATGTTGGCTGGAACTGGTTAACCGTAGTTTGGTCGTATCCATAGTACCAGTTATTGCTGTAAATAGAGCGGCTGTCTTCGCGGTTTTTGGTGTCGCGCTTAATACCAAAGCGGGTGTTTACAAACAGGTTGTTGTATAATTCGGCACGTACCGTAGCTTCAACCCACACCGAGCCACCTTTGGCCGTAGGGCGACGCCAGCCGGTATTAACCATAGTATTGTTGTAGGCAATAATATAAGCTTGTGGTGTACGGTCGCCGCTATTAGATAGTTTAAAAGCATTGGTGTTGGTGCTGTAAACTAAGTTGTTGGCCAAATCTGCCACACAACCCGACTTAAAGTTCATGGCCTCGCCGCCGGTTACACCGGTAGTATAAAATACGTTGTTGGCGAAGATGATTTTACCACCCTCAATATAAGTACAGTCCTCCTGAAAGTTGCGGAACACACTGTTTTGTACAATCAATTTGCCATTGATATTTGAAAACCATAACGCGGGCAGGTTTTCGCCGGCTTTGTTTTTATATAAACCTTGTTTTACTGACGTAGATGCATCCGAAGTAGTATTGCCGCCGTATTCTAAAATGGTATGGTCTAATACCAGCTCGGCACAGCTTGGCGAAGCTAAAATGCCGCCCCACAACTTACCAAACTTTTTGGCTGCGGTTTTATAAAAATCGTTCACGGTAAACCTAACCGGGTTTTGCTCGGTACCTAATGAGTATAGGTTGCCTTTAACAATGATTTCCGGTTTGGCAACGGTATCCATCAGTACGGTTACACCTTCTTCGATGGTTAACGATTTCCCGGCAGGGATAATGATGTCGCCTTTAATGATCTGGGTGCTGCCTTTAGGCCATACGCCCGACACCTCACCCATGGCCGAACCATCGGCCGGGGTGGTATCTACATCAATGTTTGCCTTTTCACATCCCGTGAAAACTACGGCGGCTAAGGTCAGTGCTGCAAAAATGTGTTGAAATTTCATGTGTTATTTCTTTAAATGATGCTTACAGTTTGTAACGGAGGCCAATCAGGTAGCTTTGTTTGTAGTAATCGTTGCGGATAAGCGTTTGGCCGTTGCTTACCAGGTTTTCGGCAATATTGTCATTGGCAGGGTTGGTGCCTTTAATAAACAGCTTGGTTGGGGTATTTAATAAGTTATTGGCTTTAACAAAAATGGTAATGCCGTGCTTCAGGCGTTTCTCGGCCGAGGCATCCATTTGGATAAAGGCTTTTTGCCATAAATCATTATTTAAGAACTGGGATATAGTGTTGATACGCTCGCCGGTGTAGGCTGCTGCCAATTGTGCATCCCATCCTTTTTTAACATCGCGGTACAGTAATGATACGTTGGCAATATGTGCCGATTGGCCAAACAGCGGGCGGGTTTGGTCTACCAGGTAAGCTTCGATGTTACCGGTGGTGCTGTTGATGCGGCGTGCTGTTTTAGGCGTGGTAATGCGCGAGTTAGTATAAGTGTAGTTGGCCTTTAAACCTACTTTGTTGAAGAATTTGATGTAATCTAACTCAGCACCAAAGTTGTGGGCTGTACCAAAGTTGCCTGGCGTATAATAAGTATCCTGTCCGCGGGTGGCATCTGCCTGAAAGGTATACTCAATAGGGTTTTGGATGCGTTTGTAAAAGCCTCCTAAAAATAACTGGCCTGTTGTTGGCGAAAATAACTCGTAACGTAAGTCGTAATTATCTGCTATGGCGCGCTTTAAATCAGGATTACCTTTTTCTTTGTAATCTTCATTCACAATACCGCCAGGAATTAGCTCGTAAAAGCCCGGGCGGTTTAAGGCACGGTAATATGAAGCGTGTAACTGGGTGTTATCGTTAAGCAGGTATTTCAGGTTCAAGCTGGGCAATACGTCGGTATATACCTGATTACCGTTGGGGCGTAATTCGCCTGCCGGGAAAAGCATGTTATAGCCCTGGTTGGTATGCTCCACACGGGCGCCACCGGTTACCTGTAACTTGTTGATGGCAAACTTTACCATACCATAGCCGGCGCCTACTTTTTCGGAAGCATCATAAGTGAGCGGGTTATTTACACCACCGCCAGGGTTGGTAACAGATAAAGCCACCTCGGTATAGTTCTGGAAATTTACCCCGTAACGGTCTGTTGCTGTAACCGGAGCAAAAGTGTAGTTGTTAAAAAAGTTGCTGCGCTGTTTGTCGCGGTATAAACCACCTGCACTAAAGTCAACAGGAGAGCCTCCTATCTTGGCGGTATAGGTAAGGTCTAAATAACCGGCTTTATC
>CAJYSL010000341.1 GCA_913777515.1 uncultured Mucilaginibacter sp. | reverse complement strand
AGCAGGCTTTGCGCCGTAAAGGGCCGGAGTGCGTTTTGCAGGGGGCGGGTGTTAGGTAGTACCCACATGGCTAAAGCCCAGAATATTACCGACGAAGCAATATCCAGCCAGTCGAACCGGCCGTTGGTCATGTGCAGCAGTTGCATCAGTTCCAGCCCTACCGAAAACAGCAGCGGCAGGTATAGCAGATTCAGTTGCATAGCGCCGGCCTTTAGGTAATAAGGTTTGGAGGTAAGCGTGATGCAAAACACCCACAAACCCTCAGGCAACGAATACACCAGGATGTCGGGCAGGGGTAGCCATTGGTTTACAACGGACCGCAGGTGATAATAAGCCGATCGCGAAAACACGGCCATAAAAATATCGTTCACCACGGTTTTGTCCGTCCGGTAAAACAAATAAATAAACAGGCTAATGAGCAGGCTGGGTACAATGAGCCACAACAGTTTTTTCATGGCTTTTGGTAGATGTAAATTTTAAAGTAACCTAAAGGTTTTAGGTCTAGCTGCTGCAACAGCCTGAACTGACTTATAGCAGCTATCTGGCTCAAATAAAAAACCGATTTAAAGTGCAGCAAGCCCGACAATAATTGAAAAGCCCTGTCAACATACTGTAGCCAGTTACCGGGCGTAATATGGTTTAAGATAAATAGCTTACCCTGCGGTTTTAGCACCCGTAAAGCCTCCTGCACAAGCTGTTCGGGATTATCGGCCACGGTAATCACGTGCGAGAGCACCACATAATCAAACTTTTCGTTTTTAAACAGCAACTGTTCGCCATTCATCTGCAATAAACGGATGTTGTATTGCTGATGCCTGGCAGCCGCAGCCAGCATACCGGCCGACGTATCAATACCGGTAATCTGGTGCCCGCGGTATAAAGGCAGATGGCTGCCATTGCCTACGCCAACATCAAGCAGTTGCCCGGCGGGCTGCGTATTAATTTCGCGGATGAACCGTCGCTTTTGCGGCTTCAAAAAAACATCAACCAGTGGGTACAAAAACCGGAACCGGTTGTAAAAGCGTTCTGTTTGTTGGCTCAAGGTGGTGTATGTTAACTATTATATAAAAGTACTTTCAAATAAAAAGTTAGTGTTTGATTTTGGATTTGCAAGCATAAAATGGGAGGAATGACTTCAGGAAGAGCGTGGGATAATTTTGCGAACGAGACGGAAGGTGCAGCTTCTTAATTCTGAACGGGAATTTAGAGGATTTTAAGAATTTACAGCATTGATTGTTTGGCTGCAAAAGTTCTTTTCTTTAAAGGGAGGTAAGCTTGTAGTTTTTCTTTCGTTTTCGCTACCACACGCTTTTTGCTCGTAGTTTGATGGTTACTACTTATACTATTAATCAGCGGCCCATAGGCCAAAGGCATCCGGCAGCGATGAAACCAAGAAATCGCATTCAACCACGCTAATCAAAAACTCCCCCCTTTAGGGGGCTGGGGGTAACTATTTTCCCATTGCGGTCATAACCAATATAATCCGGCAGCCGCTTTTTAGGCGAGCCTGGATTGATTTTTGGATAAAATGGCGAACCGGGAGTGTCGTTTTGCGGGTGACTAAATAAAATCACGCGGCCGTCAGGAAATAGCAGCCAACGCGACTGGTCGTTCGGCAAACTGGTAGAAACGGTGATGGCTTGGGCATAGGCTTCGGGATTTATCCCGGGCAGTAGAAAAGAGACATGTTGAAACGAAAGCGGCGGCGGGCGATCATCACGATAATCAAAAACAATACGCGCGTCTGGCTGCTTTGCAAAGTAATTGATTAAAAAGTTGCCCTTGCGCAAGTATCCGGTAATTTGCTGCCCGTACGAGATTAACCGGTCAACTTCCCGGTTTTGAGCGATATCAATCCTTGCATGAATTGCACTATTGGCGGGCATGTGAGGGGTGGTGAGTTGTAAGTCAAACTTATCTCCGTTGGTCCAATATGGCACTATGCTAAAGTATTGCCGAAGCCGGCCGGTGTTTTCGGGGTATTCGTTAGCCCATTTAAAAGCCGTGATGGGGGCCTGGCTGTTTTCGTGGTCGATGGTATGGTAAATCCGCTCAATCAGCGAGTTAATGCTTAATGTATATTTCAACGTAAAATCCTCTTTACCCATGGCCGCCACCACAAAGTTATTGATAGCCACATCGTAGGTTTGTTGGTTGTTAACGGTCCATGGCAGCTTGGTGAGGCACCATACTCGCGAATTTATTTTGATAGTGTCGTTGCTTCGGGTATAAATGAGCATCCTGCATCCCTCTACAAAGTCTAATACGATAGGATTGGTTACAGTGTTGGCGATAGTGTTATTAATGATTGATTGAGTGATTACCCCATTCACATTGCTCTGATCTGGCGGAGTATACCCGGCTCCGCGCTGTAAATCGGCTATCAGAACGCGCGGTGTAAGGCCGACGGTTTCGGGTGTAAGTCGGGGTTTAATAACGGCCAATTGCTGCAAAAAATGATCAACTAGTGTGGGGTCAAGCCGGGCAATTAAACGGTTAAGCGTACTGTCGTAGCTTTTTGCATTTGTATTTGAAGATGCTTGACTTTTTGAAATCAAGTAGCTATTCCAGGTGCTATCCTCCGGGATGATCCTTAGTTGGCTACTCTCGTGTCCCAGTAGTCCTGCAGTCCAAGTGCCAACCGTAATTTCTTTAACATCAGTAACTGCCAGTTTTACCTGTGCTCGAGTATCGACGCTCCATAAAGCCCATTGCAACAAAATAAAAAGCGCGATAAAGATTCTCAAAAGGTTAGATTTATATCAACTAAGATACAAATAAACTGGCGTCAACACGAGTGTTTTAAAGTTAAGATTTAACGGTTGGACTGTTACATCTTATCTGAATCGGTGAGATGAAGATCTAATCTTTTACCATCCAGTCGTGCCGAATTTATTTCAGCACCCTACTTACTAAGCGAACATTTCAATAGGTTTGCGTAGAGACTGTAAGCGTTAAACTATTTTCCGCCTCCTTGTTAGCAGGGCTACTTCTTTTGTTTTGAATCAGCATTTACAGGATTTATGGATTAACAGAGTTGCTTGTTAAGGCCGCAAATATTCTGGTTGTATAAAAAATTACAATGACCGAAAAGATTGCAGTGAAATGCTCTTAGTGACTATCGTGCAGATTTTTGACCTCCAATTTTAACTTTTTGAATGACTCCAATGGTCCCTGCGCTGCAAACAGATTAATTAACCAGGTAGGAACAGATCCACCCGGATCTATAACGGTAGTATAAGTAACGTTTACCAGGTCGTTTTTCTGTTTTTCAATTCGCCATAGGCCGGATGAATTTACGATCCGGACGTTATTTTTGTTTAACGGTACCCAACCCGAAACACAATCGGAGTTGATAATCGTGGTTTGCTCTTCCGGTTTCGACGAGGTAATATGAACCACATAATCCCTGTTGTTAACGGGCCACGGCACTGAAACTTCGGCGTAGTAGTATAGCTCGGTAGGACTTAGTTTTTTCAGTAATTTACAGTTTTGAGTATGATATACCCATTTGCAGCTATTTTCGACATCCATAATAATCGAAGTCAATTCTGCAGCAGTGCACTGAAGTTTACAAGTTACCTTTAAAGATTTAAACTTACTGTTTTTTAAAACCCGCGAATAAACCTGTATATCGTCCTGATCCTTTTCGAGTTTCCAATCTGTTTGTCCGTAAAGCGTTTCAAAACTCGTAGCAGCCGTCACTACGCTCAAAACAAACAGCAATTTGATAAATGAATTTAATAACTTCAATGAGTATACGTTATTGATGGTTCTCCTGCTCGGTTAGTGCGTTTCTTTATTAAACTTATCACTACGTGTGCGCCCATAAATACCGGGAAAAATAATGAAAAGTAGGTTGGGATAATGTAAAATTAAGAAGAATCGTTTTGGGTACAATTAAGTTATTAATCCAACTAACCATCCCAAAACAAAAAAGGCAACGCTGCTGCGCTGCCTGATTCTGGATAATGGTTAGGTGTGTTTATCTTTTTATGGTTTGAATTTGTAGCCCATTTTGAGCGACAGCGTATTGGGCTGGTAGTCGCTTTTAAAGTAATCGTACCGCACACCTACATTGATGCGGTTAAAGTTTAAGCCTAACGAAGGGGCCAGTACCACAGTAGTTGGCCCGTTGATGCCGATGGCCGCACCGGCTTCGGCACCGGCATATAGGTGGTTGCCGGCATAGGCCCTGATGCCTGCCCTGATTGGAATAATATCACGGGCTGCATAGCGTATGGCCATACCGTTAGGCGCGTAGCCTATAGAGCCGCCAGCGTTGTTGATGTCTCCCCAGTAGTAGCCATAGCTTTTAGTGGAGTAATGCATATAGCCCGCCGTTACCAGGGCTTCGAGGTTGCGGGTGAGGTGTTTGGAAAGGCTTACTTCAAATCCTGATACGTCGCCCCGTTTACCGGTAAGTGCCCTGCCATACAGCAAACCTGTTTCTAACTGCCAGCCGGTAGGCGCATCGTTTTTGGCATGAAAAGCCAGCTTACGGGCATCAATGTTATAGCCTAAGCGCAGCGACGCTGCCTTGGTAGCCGGGCTTTTGGTAAAGTCTTCGTACCGCAGGCTGAGGTCTAAGCCGTTGTTAAAGGCAAAGCCAACCGAGGGCGACCACAAAAACGAAGTGCCCCACTGCTCAAACGCAAAGCCTGCACCTAATTCGCCGCCCAGGTAAAACTGCTTGCTTGCAAAATACTTGATACCTGCCTTAACCGGGATGACGTTATAAGGACTGCCATACTGCGAAAAACCTCTAAAATGGTCTTTCTCAAAAAAATGGGTAAAGCCTGCCGATAGGGTACCGGTTACGCGGTCGCTAAATGTTTTTTCGGCGTGGATGTCGCCGCCCTGCGTGTATTGAAAAGCTTCGTCTGTAGCCAGGCCCGAGTTAACACCAAAGCCAACTTTCCAGCTACTTTGAGCCGACGCGGTTGCGACCATTAATAAACATGAAGAGAGCGTAATGAATAGGGATTTAAAATGCATTATCGTTTTTTTGCTTCTAAGACGATATTGCCAACGTATACCCCTACAAGCGGCTCAATTATTTATTTGCTCAGCTTTAAACGGTAACCCAAACGTAGCGCAAACTGCTTAAACTCGGTTTGCAGGCCGTAATCGTCAAACTTAAAACCGGCATCAAAGCTGTTATTAAACATATACCCTGCAGAAAAACTATACATCATTTGATTGTATTTCATCCTGTAACTGTCAATAGTATTAGTGACCGGATTGATGACGTAGCGCTTGCGTTGATAATCAATGCCGATGGCTTCGCCCAAATCTCCCTGAATGTAGAGATGTTTATTCATCTTTAATCTGACACCTGCTTTTACAGGAAGTATATTCACTAGCTCAATGCTTGAATTGGTAGCAAAATGAGTAAATCCGGTGGTAATTATACCTGTCAATCCCGAGTTTAAATCGCGCTGCAAAGAGATTTCGGCCCCGGTAACAAAATTGTAAGGCTCGTCCCAACCCTTACCTTCGGTTGCTGCAAAACCCAGATACCAGGCCTGCGAAAATGTTTTTTCGCGCTTAACGGATTTAAATGCGGAGTTAAAAGCTACACCGGCTTCCCAACCCAGCCATTGCCGGGTTTGTGTAGCTGCTCCCGGAACGTAAGGCGCGTTCGATGATATTTCGGGTGCTTGCGTTATATTTCGGTAACCCGGTATGTGCCAGCGATGATTGTATTTGTAATGATTAAAAGTCGGACCAGCCACCAGGCTGATGTTAGGTGTAATTTGCAGGTTCAGTAGTAATTTTGCCTGTCCCCACTGGTTATCCCACAGGGTATTATTAGCCAGAAGATAGTTGCCTTCGGCCGATACGTAAAATTTATCGCTCAGCATAAAATCATGACCTATGCCCAACCCGAACGCGTAAAATTTTTGAGTGCTCGATATATTGGTGCTCAGCAGTAACGTACTGTAAAACGCGTGTGTACCTGTTTTTAAAGCAATATTGGCATTGGCTAAATTGTTAGCAAAATAGTTGATGCGATAAAAACCGTTACGGATAATATTGAGCAGCCCAATACTGATGCCTTTTGAAGTGTCGGCGCGGTTAATTAAACCAATTTGTACGCCTCTTAAATACCGGGTGTCGTTATTTAGCGCACTTAGTTGTAAGCCCGATACACTGCCCTCAGCCCTATTGGCAAATAGGGCTATTTGCACACCCTTAAGAGTATCTAAAACAAAGTTGTGAGCGCCTGCCAGTTGCAGGCCGGTCATGTTACCACCCACCAGGTTAAATATGCCGGCCAGCTGCAAATACCTCGAATCGCGCTTGTTGATGTTAAACAAACCACCGGCTTCTACACCGTTTACCCCCGCCGTGTAACCGCCAATGAGGTTGAGCGATACCGTATTAACCACCTGCGGACTAAACATACCATGCGTACTTAGCCCCGGTGTAAGCGAAACCTGGAACGGCCGGCTGGCAAAAAAGTTGGGGATGTTGAGGCTTTGTATCATTTGCCGGGTAGAAATGAAAGCCTGACCCAGGCCGGTGCGTTCTACACGGTTGCCGCGGCTTTTGTCGGCCAGGTAAGCTCCCATACCGGCCCGTGCATTAACCCATACCGATGGTAAAAAATGTACGGTAGTGTCGTGATACAATCTTTTGCCGGCCGTGAGCGCCACGCTGCCCGAGGCACCGGGCCGCAGCCTGAGTTTAAAGTAGCCATGCTCGTCGGTCAGGGTGGCCACCAGTTGGTCTTTTTCGTAAACACTGGCATTCATCAAACGTTCGCCGCTGCGCTCGTCGATCACCAGTCCGCTTACCGATACACTGTTGCCATCGGTAGTCACGTCGGTATTAGTAAGCGCCAGATGGGGCATAGCCGGGGTGATGACCAGGTAACGGCCCTGCGGCTGGTACTCAAACCGGTTGCCAAAAATAGCTTGTAAAGCCGCGTTTAAGGGCTGGTTGATGATGTTTAACGTGACCAGGCTGTCGCGGTTAATGAGGCGGCCATCATACGAAAAATAGATGCCCGCCTGTTTTTCCATCTCCTGCATCACCAAAAACACTTTAGTGTTTTTAGCCTGAAGCGTTATACCCGGCTGCGCCGGATTTTGTGCACGGGCCCCAAACGCCAAGCCCAGCATTAACAGGATTAAGAAGTAGTGACGGAACGGATATAAAGTAAAAGTAAATATCATTAACAGGGGTTTACCGTAGTATAATTTGGTTCGGGGTACGCAGCACGGTTAAATTAAATGTGCGGGCAATAATGGCCAGAATATCATCCAACGATTCGTTTTTAAACGTAGTGTTGAGCGGTAGCGTGCGCAGTTGTTTGCGGCCCAGCACAATGCGGCTGTTGTAGGCCTCGTTCAGTACCTCCACCATACGCCAAAGCGGAGTGTTTACGGCAACAAACTCGCGGGTACGGTAGTATTGGTAAAGCCGGTCGGGGTTGGTGGTTTTGCTGAGCACGTGCGTTTTGGGCTGCACCACGGCCTTTTCGCCGGTTTTGAGCAGTACCGTTTGGCCACCCGAGGTTACGCCCACCATACCGCTCTCTACAATCACCTCTACCCGGCCAAGGTTATTTTTAACATTGAAAGATGTGCCCAGCACCTGTACCGTGGTACTGCCGGCTTTGATGATAAATGGCCTGCGGCTTTGATGCTTTACATCAAAAAATGCTTCGCCATGGGTGAGGGCTACTTTGCGCTGCGCCCCGTTAAACCGGCCGGCGTACTGCAATTCGGTATTTTTATTAAGGGTAAGCACCGAGCCATCGGGCAGGGTATCGGTTTGCACCTGGTTTTGGGTGATGACTTCTACCTGGTTATTGCGCAGGGTAAACCACCAGGCCGCGGCCGCAAAAATAAGTACCGATGCTGCAGCAGTTAACCAAAACCGTGGTGTTTGCAACCTCTTTAATTTAGCCGGAGCAGGTTTACTAACCTGTTCGGCTGCTTTCTGTCGTAATCGCTGTAACGACGCCGCGGCATCCGGCCGACCGGGGTAGCCTAAGCGGGCGCTGGTGTCCCAAATCAGTTTAAAATCCTGAAACTGCTTTTCGTGGTCGGGGTGAGCCTGCCGCCAGTGTATCAGCTTTTCGGCCTCATCGGGTGTACAGTTGCCCGACAGGTAACTCACCAATAAATCATCATTAACTATCATGGCGATGTAGTAAAAGGGTAAACAATTGTGTTAAAGCCGGGGCCAGCAGGGGCAGGTAATCGGCCAGGCTGATGCGGAGTTTTTTAAGCGCACGGCTCATCTGCGTTTCTACCGTTTTAACCGAAATTTCAAGCTGGCTGGCTATTTCGTGATATTTCAGTTCCTCAAAACGGCTTAACTGAAAAATGGTGCGGCACTGCTCGGGCAGGTTGCTGATGGCGGCATGTATCTGCGTTTCCAGCTCGGTATAGTGCAGTTTAGCGGCCGGTGTTTCGGTATGTGCGGGCTCGGTTGCGGTAGTGTCGAGACTGATATTTTGCCTCGTTTTCTGCTGTTTCAGGCTGTTTAAGCATTCATGGTAAACAGCCCTGTACAGGTAGCTTTTAATCGAGGTATGTATCACCAGTGGCGTGCTGCGTTCCAGCAGTTTTAAAAATACCTGGTGCACCATCTCTTCGGCCAGGACAGCATCCTGCACAAACGTAAAGGCATATCGGTGCAGGCCCGCGTATAGCTCGAGATAGATGCGATTAAGCGTATCGTCCTCCCTGAAATCGATTTCGGTAGCGCTACCGGGCGGATTAATTTGCTGCAAAGTTGAAAAATATAATAACCATGTTGCCGGTAAGACAACCCAATTCACGTTTACCCCGACAAAGAACTCACATTTTTTTTTAAATGATGTTACCTGGTTAAACTATGAGCATGCAAAAGTATCTTAATTATGTTATTGAACCAGAAATCAACAAAAACGATACTTTTGCTAATTAACTAAATTGATAAGCTTCAAAAGTCTCCCCCTTCAGGGGGAGATTTAGAGGGGGCTGGAGGTTTTTTATGAAACATCAACTATTCACCATATTTACACTGGCAGCCATATTTGCTGCGGGTTGCCATGCGCAAAAAGATACCACCACCGCGGCCGCACAAGACAGCACCACGGCTCAAGCCGATACCGCCCGACTGCAAACGCGGCTAAGCATCCCGGCGCAAACCGCGTCAGCAGATTCGGTAATGCTCACGTTTACGGTTATCAATCAAAGTAACCAACCTCAACGCTTTTGTAAATGGGAAACCCCGTTTGAGCCGCGCTTGGGCAAATACTTCGAAATCCAGAACGCCCAAGGCACAGAAGCACTTTTTAAAGGCGCCATGGCCCGCCGCGTGATGCCGCCACCCGCCGAAGCCTACCTCACCGTAGCCCCGCACGACAGCCTCACCACGACCATCAACCTGGCACACAACTACACCCTGCAACCCGGCACCTACACCGTTAAATATACCGGCGGGGGAGTGAGTGGATTAGGGGATGGTAATGACGTGGGAGTGAAGGTGAATTAGTGAATGAAAGATTGAGTGAATGATAGGTTGAGTGAATGAGTTGATTTCGGATGTGCAGATGGGAAGACCGGGAGTCTATGAGTCCGTGAGACCCATAGTCTGTAAGACCGTGAAAAACATTTTTTCTTAACTCTTGGCTCTTGGTTCTCGATTCTCACCTTGTCATGTCGAGCGATAGCGAGACATCTTAATACTCGCGATTAGCTGGCGGTATAAATCAACTAACAGTAGTGCGTTTTAAATTTAAGTCAGTAGTTCTCAATTCACGTCGTCGCCTCATTGTTGGCAAGGCTACTTCTTTTGTCTTGATTCAGAATTTACAGGATTGATGAATTTACAGAATTAAATTTTAAGTTTAAAGTCCTCCCCTTTGGGTAGGATTTAGGTGGGGGAACTTCCGAAAAGGATTTAGGTGCAGCAGCTCCCCCTTCAGGGGGCAGGGGGGCTCGCCAGCAACCCATCCATAGCCTTGGTGATCTCATTTTCTAAACTTTCACTGTATCCGCTTATGCTTTTTACAATAACGCCCTGAGGGTTAATGACGTAAAAGTTGGGTGTACCTGTGGTTTGAAATTTTCTTTTCAGTCGGCCGCTGCCCAAGTAAACCGGAAAATGGACTTTATTGTCTTCAATGTATCGTTGGGCTTGCATGGGTGTTTCTTCGCTGTAAATGCAGGCAATGGCAGCGTTGCGGCCGGCATATCTGGCGGCCAGCCGGTTCATGGCAGGATTGGCCAGGGCATTGGCGCCGCAGGTAACGGAGCCAAACTGCAGCAATACCGCCTTGCCGGCAAACTGCCCTGCCGGTATAGCTGCTCCGGTTACCTGGCGCACGGCTATGGCAGGCGCTGCGGCGCCCTCGGGCAGCATGGCGGTAGTTTCGGGGTCTAAGCCGGTAAGGTTGTAGGCAAATACCGATGGGGCAATCTCCTGGTTAATTACATAATGATTAAAGTGCCATTGGTTGTAAGCGTTTACCCGTCCAATTTCGTAACCTCCTTTAGTAGCGCTGCCGGCGCCTTTTTCTTTGGTCATAAGCGGGAGTAAGTTTTTTTTGCTCAGGTAAAAATACTGGTAAGTAAAATCATGCCTGTTATTAACAACGGTATCATAATTCCGTGCAAAGATGCTGTAACAGGGCTCACCCACAATCAGGGTGTCTGCAAGGCGGCTCAGTTTACCAGTTTTTTTGGCAAGCACGTAGGTTATATTGTCAATGTATTGGGTAAGCGAATTAATAACTTTTTTGGGGTTTGCGGTTATGCTGTAAACACTATCTTTCAAATCCAGCGAATATAATTTGCCGTCAGTAAATACTTCTCGATAGTATGGTGTTCCGGCGGTAAGCTTTAATTGGTTTTGTGCCGTAATCTGGCCTTCCGCGTTTTGCACAATTGTTTCCTTGTTGTTAATGACTGTGGTGTCTTCGCTCAACATATTTTTACTTACCTGTAAAAC
>CAJYSL010000340.1 GCA_913777515.1 uncultured Mucilaginibacter sp. | reverse complement strand
GTACCCTGTAGTGGGTATCCACGTATTGAATTACTTCATCTGATAAGTACTTCAAAAACCGGCCGGCTCCGGCATTAGCTATTGTTTGAGAACTGTCAATCGTGCCATTAGCCTTTTTTACATAATGAGGTGTAAAATCTCTGCCACGGTCAACGTTTACTATGCCAACTACGATCATTTCGGGCATTCTATTACGGTCGTGTCCTGCCAAAAAATTTACAGCTTCAGATGCATGATTAAAGTGATTGCCTGCATCGAGCACATATAATACAGGATATGAATTTGAGGTAGATGCATAGTTGGCCGGAAGATGTATCCAGATTGTCCTGTCTTCGGGCATGACCCTCGAATGCAATAGTATTGCATGTTCATTATGGACAGGTAATGAATCCATTTGAGCGATAGCTAACTCAGGAAGTGCAATAAATATGAATAAAGAGATAAAGCATAAATTGAAATCGTAAAAACAGCTATTAAAATTTGCTCCTGTATTCATTGCATAAAGTTAACAATGCAACTTTCTTATCATATATGAGACTTCTCAAATTAGTTTAGATAAATTTCTTCTGCATCATCAGCGCATGTAAAATAGAAGTTGATGGTGCTGATGATTAATCTTGCGAAAGTCAGGCACGCCGACAAAATCTTTTGGTGTAAATGATTACTAGAACTCTAACATATGAAGCATCATAAGAGCAGAAAACCCGGAACCAATAAGTTCCGGGTTTTCTGCTCTTATTTGTTTATTGCTTCTGATGCTTATCTGACATCAAAGCTGTTGCGGAAACGCATGCCATCTGAGGTATAACCTTCAATGGTCATTTGTCCGTTTTTAAGGTTGGTAATCGCTTTGTCGATGTCGCCAGTGCTGTTAATAGGCTGCTGGTTAATGCTGGTGATAATTGTTCCTTCCGGAATATCATAGTTCTCGAAGAAACCACCACGACGAACCTGGGTTACCACCACACCAGAGTTTAAGCGGAACTTAGACTTCTGAGCCGGAGTTAATGGCTGGAAGCTTGCACCTAACTTATTGTACAGCTCTTCGGCCGATTTTGAAACGGCAGCTGTACGGTTAGTGGCAGCAACATCGCCTTTCAGGGTTACAGTAACGTTTTTCTCGCTACCGTTACGTAATACAGTTAAGCGGATTTTATCACCAGGTTGTAAACGGCCTACACGCTCTTGCAAGTCTGACGACTCGTAAACCGGGTTACCTTCAACTTTGGTAATAACATCACCTTTTTGTATACCTGCAGCTTCGGCACCGCCACCGGCTACCAGTTCGCTTACATATAAACCGTTAGTGGTATTAATTTTAAGCTCTTGGGCAATATCAGGATTCAACTCGGTAAAGCTTACGCCGATATAACCACGTTTAACAGAGCCGAATTTTTCCAGGTCATTTAATACCTTTTTAGCCAGGTTAACCGGTACGGCAAATCCATAACCTTCGTACGAACCAGTGTGCGATGCAATGGCTGAGTTAATACCAATCAACTCGCCTTTAGTATTTACCAGCGCACCGCCGCTGTTACCAGGATTAATGGCAGCATCAGTTTGGATAAACGATTCGATAGCTTTGTTTAAGCGTGGCTGTTGCTGCTGCTGATAGCGGCTTGGGCCAAACGGACTGCTTTCTTCGCTGTCATCATCACGACCTAAAATACCAATGTTACGGCCTTTAGCGCTTACAATACCTGCAGTTACGGTAGAGTTAAGGTTAAAAGGGTTACCTACGGCTAATACCCACTCGCCTACACGTACATCATCAGAGTTACCTAATTTTACAATAGGCAAATTAGTGGCGCTAACTTTAATCAAAGCTAAGTCGGTGTTAGGGTCGGTACCAATCACTTTAGCTTGCAGCGTACGGTGGTCGTTGGTAGTAACCTCTACCTTGCTGGCGTTGGCCACCACGTGGTTGTTGGTTACAATATAGCCATCAGGCGAAATAATAACACCCGAACCAGATGCTTTTTGTGGTGTGCTGCGTTGCGGCTGCATACGCTGGCCAAACATATCGCCAAACATTTCTTCCAGCGGGTCGCGGCCACTGCTACGGCCAGATGAAGACTGATTAGCATAAGTGGTACGGATGTAAACTACGGCCGGGGTAACGGCTGCGGCAGCTTGTGTAAAATCCAGTTCGCCGGCCGACGACATAATGCGGCTGGCAGGTACCGGGTTATTTGTAAAATAAACTTTCTGGCGCTCCTCAAAGGTCATTCCTTCCTGCGGATCTTTCTCGAATACCTTGTAGGTACCGAGCGCCATTGCACCGCCTACGAAGGCGGTCAATAAGGTTAAACCAATTTTTCTCATATTCTCTTTCTTTTCTTTGCTGTTATTTATCAGGTTACAATCAACCTTTCAAATTTAATACCATTAAGACGATAGGAACAACAATAAGTTATTCCGATTATTGTTAAAAAATGTTAAATACAAAATGATAACTTTTAACAGTTGTTATAGCATGTTTGCCATTAATCAATTGGTATAAAATGAAGCTTAATTTTTATAAATATCAAGGTGCCGGTAACGATTTTATCCTGGTGGACAACCGGGAGTTAAGTATCGATCATCATAACCCAAAGTTAATCAGCACGTTGTGCGACAGGCGCTTCGGCATTGGCGGTGATGGGATGATGTTTCTGCAAAACCGCGAAGGGTATGATTTTGAAATGGTTTACTATAATGCTGATGGGCAGCCAAGCAGTATGTGTGGTAATGGGGGGCGTTGTATTGTGGCTTTTGCCAGGCACCTGAACGTGATTGAAAACGAGACTGACTTTTTGGCTGTTGATGGTCCGCATTATGCCAAGGTTGCCGAATCTGGCGATTGGGTGAGCCTGCAAATGATTGATGTTGACACTGTACAGCGAGATGCGGAAGCGTATGTGCTGAACACCGGATCGCCGCATTATGTGCAGCTGACCAATGATTTAGCACATAAAGACGTGTTTGCCGAAGGACGTGCCATCCGCAATAATACTACCTACCTGGCTAAAGGTATCAACGTGAACTTCGTGGAACCGTTGGACGAAGGATACTTTGTACGTACTTACGAGCGCGGGGTAGAAGACGAAACTTATGCCTGCGGTACTGGTGTAACGGCGGTAGCCTTAGCCATGGCGCAGGCTAACGGGCAAACAGGCACCATCAGTACGCCTATTAAAGTATTGGGCGGTAACCTGAATATCCGGTTTGACTACGACGGGCAAAAGTATAGCAACATATTTTTAGAAGGACCGGCAGTTAAAGTGTTTGAAGGACAGATTGAAATAGCCCCGGCTACCGTATGAAGTATATGGGTTACAATTCCGACATTATCAATTACCTCACCGGCGACTTAACGTTGCTGAACGCAGTGGTTAAAAACTTCAAAAAGCATTTGGTAGAGGGCGAGCCAGCTATCAGTATCATGTTTGAGCTGGGTTATACCGAGGCGGATGTAATGCTTACGTTTACCGATATTTTTAAAAGCAGTTTTGAAAGCATACCCGTAGCGGGCGAGTATGAGGTAGACTCATGCAAATTTTATCACATCGGCAGCAAGGTTTACTTCTCGCTCGACCCGGACGAAACACCGGAAGGTGTAAACGGCATTTCCGAAGATGACAACGATTTCATCCTGAGCGGGCGGGTAGAAGGATATATCTTTGAGCAAAATGCTGATGAATAATCTAAAATTATTCGTTTTAATGGAGTTTTAGATGAACTCATTATAATAAAGTACTTGCAAGTCATCAGGTTGTAACTTACCTTTGCACTATGTTTAAAAAGTCGGGAGCTTTAGGTTTAGCTTTGCTCTACACCATTACGGTGTTAGGGTTTGCGCTTAATCTGCATTACTGCGGCACTAAGGTGGCGTCGGTAAAAATCTCGGCTTCGGCTAAACAACATCAGTCCGATACTACCTGCGGCATGAAAATGAATTGCTGCAAAAACCATCAGGTTGAGGTAAAGGTAAAAGACGACCATCAGGCCGGCGAATCCTCATTTCTGGCTAAAATCTTTGCCTTCGAAATTCCTAAGCTACCCTTCGAAGATTTTGTTTTCTCGGCTCAAAAAGCGCTATTAGAAAAGTTCTTCGACCGTGGTCCGCCCGAAAGTGAGCCTGTTAGCAAGGTGGCCACTTTCATCCGTAACTGCACCTTCCGTCTTTGATTAAATTTTAATTGTACTGCGTAAATGTATGGCTGTGTAGCATAGCCTATGTCTTACTGTTTTATTCTGCAATTATTTTTAATCAATTTTCATGAAAACTATAAAAATCTTTATAGCCTTATTGGCTATCTCTGTAAGCGCAGCTAAAGCGCAATTTGTTAAAGCCGAATTACAAGTGAGCGGATTAACCTGCTCTATGTGCTCAAAGGCTACCGAAAAATCGTTACGCACCCTTCCTTTCATCAGCGATATTAAACCCGATTTGAACCGTAATTTATTTGTAATTACGTTTAACTCTGCTGCACCTGTTAACTTGGAGCAGATAGGCAAAAAGGTGCAAAGTGCTGGTTTTGCTATTAATCAACTAAAAACCACCATCAACTTTGATAAGCTTAAAGTAAGCGACAATAAGTTTAATTACAGTGGTGACACTTACCAGGTGGTAAACGCAGGTGCCAAAAGCCCTGAAGGTGTTTTGCCGGTTACCATTGTAGGCAAAGGTTTGGCATCAGCAGCTACCCTGAAAAAATATAACAACGTTACCGCTGCACAAGGTAACGGCAAGGTTTACCAGGTAGTACTATAAGCAATACAGCAATGTATAAAAAGCTATGGCTTACCTTTTGGGGTATACTGGTATGGGTATGCCCCCTAATGGCGCAGGAGTTATATGTAAATACTGAGCCCGCCAGTAATATGGCAGCAAAATCATTAGGTATAAGGCTGGAAAATCAGGGTTATTTTAAGCCCGATTTTAAAAACCGGTCTACGTTTGAGTTGATGTACGGTGTTAATAAAAACCTGATGGTGCATGGTACACTGTATGCCTCAGATTATTACCAGAAAAGTCAGCATTTTGAAGGGATAAGCGCTTATGCCAAGTACCGCTTTTACTCGGTTGATAGTGTGCAGCGGCATTTTCGTATGGCGGCCTTTGCTAAGGCGGCCAGCATTAACAACCGCACGCCCAACCAGGAAATTGCTTTAGAAGGTGATAACTCCGGTTTACAAGGCGGACTCGTGGCTACGCAGTTGTTGCACAAACTGGCGTTGTCGGGTTCATTGAGTTACCTGCGCGCTTTCGAAAATCGTGGAGGATACGAGCCGGTGAACCACAACAGTGTTGCCTACACCGTGTCGGCTGGTTACCTGTTGTTCCCGAAGCAGTATACCAACTACGAGCAAACCAACATTAACCTTTATGCCGAATTGTTGGGTAAAACCAACCCCGGCAAGGGGCAGTATTACCTAGATATAGCACCGGCGGTGCAATTCATATTTAACAGTAACCTTCGGGTAGATTTATCTTACCGTACGCCGCTCACTAACCGTATGGTGCGTAATACTCAAAATATGTATTTGGTACGGGTAGAGTATAATTTGTTTAATATTTTTAATTAGAGTTGGCCCAACTCAATTCCATAAAAAATGGCTTGCTGATTTCAGCAAGCCATTTTTTATGAGGTAATATCTGTAAATGAGTTAGCTCAATTACTTATCACCCAGTCGTGGTTTAAAGCCATATTTTTCGGCATAGCGGCGATAAAGCTGCTTGTGCAGGTTGTCCAGGCTGATAGTTTTGCCCTGGATGTAGGCATTCTCTACATTTAAAGTCAGCATATCCAAGGCGTCGCCGGCAGAGATGAAAAGGTTGGCGTCCTTACCGGTTTCAAGCGTGCCGGTGGTTTTATCCAGACCTAAAATTTTGGCATTGTTCAGGGTAATCATTGATACTGCCTGCTCTTTGCTCAATCCGTAGCCTACAGCCTGGCCGGCTTCAAAAGGCAAATTGCGCTGGCGCCAAAATCCGGTACCGGTTAGGCCATATAGCACACCGGCTTCCTGCAATAAATGCGGCAGTTTGTATGGCAGGTAAACGTCGTCTTCGTCTTTATCGGGCAGATTTTGGGTTTCTTTTATAATTACCGGTACATTATTGTCTTTTAAAACATCGGTAACCAAGTAAGATTCACGGCCGCCTACAATTACGGCTTGCACCCCAAACTGCTTGGCAAAGTTTACCGCCTGGATAATTTCTTTGGCTCCGTCGGCATTGATAAACAGCTTTTTAGTGCCGTTAAATAAACCGGCCATAGCTGCCAGTCGGTTATTAATCACTGCAGGCTTTGCCTCATTGTAGCTTTTGGCTTGCGAAAACAGGCTGGCAATATCGTCAATGGCTTTTTGGGCACGCTCGGTTGGCGACTCTTGTGGTGTACCTGCCGGTGCGCCAAAACCGCCGCGGCGACCGCGTGCTGTACGGGCTACCGGCCAGGTTAGGTGTATGCCGATGTCTTTTTTATAAGCGGCATCTTCCCAGTTCCATCCGTCCAACATCATTACTGATGACTGGCCCGGCATGGTGCCACCCTGCGGGGTAGGCTGCGCCAGCAAAACACCGTTTGACCGTACGGTAGGAATAACCTTGGAATCGGTATTGTAAGCAATCAGTGAGCGGACGTGCGGGTTCAGTTCGCCGGTTTCGGTTTCGTCGTCCGTAGCTCTAACCGATTCAAACTCTACCAAACCTAATGAGGTAATAGGGCATATAAAGCCCGGATACACCTGTTTGCCGTTTGCGTTTACTACGGTTGCGCCGGCAGTGTTGGGCGCGGTACCCGTACCTACAGCAGTAATTTTACCTTTATCAAAAGCAATGTAACCATTATTAATAACCTGGCCATTGCCTACGTGTATGGTGGCGCCGGTAATTACTACGGGGCTGGCTTGCGGTTTAGCAGGCATAATGTTAGCCTGGCCAAATGCGAGGACAGTGCTAAGCATTAATCCTCCAAAACTTAAAACTAATTTCTTTTTCATAACTGTATCAGGGGATGAGAGGATTAATGTTGTGCTTTTTCAATAGTGGTTTGGTTTTGCTTCATGCCGTTATACTCGTCGGCAATTACGTAGGCAGCATCTTCAATGTCGGTACATTCGTACAAGCGTGGGCGCTGAAATGCCGGGCGCTGCGTAGCGTTACCACGGCTTTTAGACTCAATCATCTTTTGGATGATGCGGCCTTCGTCGGCTTTTAAAGCTTTTTGCTGTTCAGCATCTTTGGCATAATCCCAGTAAGGCACACCGTCAACATAAGTTTTTTCGGCTACCGCGTAAATAGAAAGCGGGTTAGCCGACCATAGTACTAAATCGGCATCCTTGCCTGGTTTTAAACTACCCACACGGTTTTCGATGTGCAGCATTTTGGCCGGGTTAAGGGTAACCAGTTTCAGCGCATCTTCCTGGTTCATCATGCCATAGGTTACGGCTTTGGCCGCTTCCTGATTAAGGCGGCGGGCCATCTCAGCATCATCAGAGTTAAAGCCGGTTAATACACCCACTTCGTGCATCAGCTTACCATTGTAAGGAATAGCTTCGGCCACCTCCATTTTATAGGCCCACCAGTCAGAAAAGGTAGAGCCTGCAATTTTACGAGCTTTCATCTTGTCAGCTACTTTATAGCCTTCCAGAATGTGGGTAAAGGTGTTAATCTTAAAACCCATTGAATCGGCTACATGCATCAGCATATTAATTTCCGATTGTACGTAAGAGTGGCAGGTAATAAAGCGTTTGCCGTCTAAAATTTCGGCTAAAGCATCAAGCTCCAGGTCGCGGCGGGTGGTGCTGTTTTTAGCGGCACGAGCGGCTTTGTATTCTTTGGCACGGGTAAAGGCATCAACATAAACCTGCTCTACACCCATACGCGTTTGCGGGAAACGGACATTGGCATCGCCAAATGATTGCGGACGGTTGCTTTGCTTCACGTTTTCGCCCAGGGCAAATTTGATAAAGCCATCGCTGCCTGCAAATTTTAATTGTTCGGGTAACACGCCCCATCTCAGTTTAATCAGCTGCGTTTGGCCACCAATGGCATTGGCCGAACCGTGCAGGATGTGAGAAGTGGTAACCCCACCGGCTAACTGGCGGTAAATATTAATGTCTTCAGCATCTATCACATCGGCAATGCGTACTTCGGCAGTTACCGATTGTGTGCCCTCGTTAATACCGTTAGTGGCAGCAATATGAGAGTGCTCGTCAATAATACCTGCCGAAATATGCTTGCCGGTAGCATCAATCACCTTAGCGCCAGCAGCCGACAGGTTTTTACCAACAGCTTTAATTTTGCCACCCTCAATCAATACATCTGCATTTTGCAGGATGCCTTCTTTTTCGTTGGTCCAAACGGTAGCATTTTTAAATAAGGTCGTTTCTGTTTTTGGGATGCTGGTATTGCCAAAAGCCGTAAACGGATACACTACTGGGCCAACTACCGGCGTTTTCGCGGTTTGGTCGGCTGGGGTACCCCGGCCGCCTCTGCCACCAAAGCCACCGGCCGGTACAGCACCGGTATAAGTAGCAGTCCATCTTACCGCACCGCCATCAGGTAACACACCCTCGCCGCGCAAGGTGATAGGTGATAATGAAGTGATGTAGCCGTTTAAGCGGATATTGCCTGAAGGTTTGTTTTTTAAGTCGAAGTACAGGTTCACCAAATCGCCGGTGCGTACAATGGTACCTTGGGCACGGGCACTGTCGGCGCCGGTACGGTTAATGTTGGCCGTATAAGCACCCGGTGTACCGCCGATAATCAAAGTAGTATTAGCTAAGCCGCTACCGCTTAATGAGTAGGTGCCGCGCAAATCGCTCACATCCATTTTACTTACCACAAATTTTTGACCCTGTACCCAGTTTTCGTAAATGATATTGTCGGGCTTAAACAGGTTTGATGAGGTAATAATGAAGTTAGCCAGTTTGCCTTTAGCCAGGCTACCTACCTTATCACTAACGCCTAACATCGATGCCGGAATTTCGGTTAGCGACATTAATGCCTGCTTTTCGCTCAATCCGTTGGTAATAGCGGTGCGTAGGTTAGTCCAAAAATCGCGGGCATTGGTTAAGCCAGAAGTAGTAAGCGCAAAGCGGATACCTGCTTTTTCGAGCGCTGCCGGGTTGGTTGGTGCCAGTTCCCAGTTTTTCATTTGCGCGTACGAGACGTTTCGGGCTTCTAAGGCATCCTCTACATCAAACGCAGCCGGGAAGTTTAACGGCACAATAAAGCTGGCGTTTAATGCTTTTACGGCATCAATCCGCTGGTATTCTTGTCCGTCGGTTTTGTAGATATATTGTTTAGCAAACTCCTTGGCTATTTTATCAGCACGCAGAATGCTTTGCACATCGCTTACCTCAAAAATCTGAGGCAGGGCTTGGGTACGGTTAAATTCGGCTAAGGATATATTGTATTCTTTATTCTGGCCTTTGTACCATTGCGCATCATAATAGGTTTGGCGCAGCAGCGCAATGCTTCCCATCAACGATGAAGGGTAGTTGGTAGCAGCTGTACCTTTGCTGAAAGAGTAGTGTGCTGCCACTTCATCCTTAATCATAACCTCATTATCACTGGCGTTGGCCAGGGTTAACACGGATGATGTACCCCGCGCAATGCCGTCCTGAACCAGGGTTTGCACTGCACCGAAACCGTTACGTTTCAACTCGTCGGCGCGGGTAGTGTTTACATGAAATAGCTTGCGGGCCTGCACATCCGGGCGGATAGCATCGTTCCAGCCATAAGGGCCCGGCTTGGTTGATACCGGCACCGACACCCGGTTAAAGCCGCCAAAACCACCGGCCTGGCGTGGTACTTCGGGTATGCCGTAGGTAGTAAAGGCATCTACCAGTCCTGGATAGATAAATTTGCCTTTCAAATCAACGGTCACATAGCCTTTCGGCACAGAGCCGCCGGCACCTACCGACTCGATGAAACCGTCTTTAATAATGAGTGTACCATTGCTAATGGTTTGGTTGGCGTCCACTACAATGGTGGCGTTAGTGAAGGCATACTGGCCCGACCGGATGTCCCATGAGCCGTTTACCGGAAAAGTTTCCTGGGCATAGCTTAAATGGGTAATCAGGAGGGCAAAACAAGCGAGTAAAATTTTCTTCATTTTGCAGTATTTGAGTTAATCGCTTTAAATATATTTATTTATAAGGCTTATTTTTAGCGACTTTTCAATGTTATCCTGATTGTTACATCAAATTTTCCACAAACAAGAGGGTGGGTTTATTTCTTTTATATTTGTCAAAAAAATAATACTATGTCTGCGTATGAAATTTTAAGGTACCTGCACTCTTTTATAAGATTTATTGTGCTGGCTCTTGTTTTAGTGGCTATTATCCAATCTTTAGTAGGTTGGCTGGGTCATAAAACCTATTCAAAGGGTAACCGTAAATTAAACCTGTTTGCCATGATTTCGGCACACACCCAATTACTGATTGGTTTAGTTTTATATTTCTTAAGCCCATTTGTGCAGTTTGGCGGTAATACCATGAAAGATGCAACCACCCGTTACTGGACTGTTGAGCACATAGCCATGATGATTTTTGCCCTTATTTTAATTACTGTTGGTCATAGCCGTTCTAAAAAAGCAGTGGTTCCGGAGGATAAACACCGCGCTATTGCCATATTTTATTTGCTGGCTGTAGTGGTAATTGTGGTAGCAATTGTGCAAAGTCACCGTCCTTTCTTAGGCGTAACCGGATTATAAAAGCGTATTTTGTTTCGGCTAACAGGTTTTAGCAAAAATTATTGCCCTGCGCAAACAAAAAAAGTTTTACAAAAAGTTTGCAGCGTAATATTTCTTTCTATATTTGCCTTTGTATATATGACAAAACAATTACATAATCTTGGCTGGTGGCACCTTAGTTAAAGGAGCCCGGTAAGTTTATGAATTAAAAAGATTAAGCAATTATAAACCTGATTTGAGACCCGG
>CAJYSL010000339.1 GCA_913777515.1 uncultured Mucilaginibacter sp. | reverse complement strand
GCACTTGATATTGCGCCTCGGGCACTACCGGCCAACTGCCACCAACCGACATGCCGGTATACACACGGCGTGTATCTTTCTTTTTCCAGTAATCAACAAAAGCATTTAAGTATTGCACCTGGTTACCTGCCGGCTCATTACCGGCCGACAGCATACAGTAGGAAGCGTAATTGCCGTAATATTTTGCCATGCGGTTGGTTTCGTCGTACAGATATTTGTCGATAGGAAAACCGCGCCCGATAGACGAACCATGATTGGGCCAGCTCGGGCCTTCGGGTTGCAGGTAAAACCCTGTACGGTCGGCCGCCATAAACGCTTCCTGCGGCGGGCACCACGAATGGAAACGCATGTGGTTTAAGCCGTGCGCACGGGCAATTTTAAAAATACGTTCCCAATCGGCCACATTGGTTGGCGGGTACCCGGTTAGCGGGAATTCGCAATTATTTACGGTGCCCCGCAAAAATATCGGGCGACCGTTGATTAAAAATTCCGTGCCTTTTATGGTAAACTCCCGCATGCCAAACTCGGCTTGCTTACTACTTAAAGTTTGCGACTGGCGGCTTATGATTGCGGTCAGCTGGTACAAAGCCGGGTTAAACTCATCCCAGGTCTGCATTTTACTGCCCATAGGCAAGGTAATTTCCACTGACTTACTATCTCCGCCAGTCAAACTTACATTGGTTTTAACTACCTGCGTTTGATGGGTGGTTTTACTGTTAAAGCTTTTGGCGGAAATGGCAACTTCACCGTTGAAGGTTCTCTTACCTGTATTTTGCACCTGCAGCATTATCCGTGCAGAGCGGGCTTTTAAATCGGGATACACCTGTACATCTGCTATACTAACCGGAGCCTCGGCCTGTAACTGCATTTTGCCGATGATGCCGTTCCAATTGCCTTGGGTATGGTCGGTTACGCTATGCGAATCTGGACCAACGTTGATTTCTTTAATGCGGTTATCAATACGGATAGTAATGCGATGTTTGCCCGGCGACAGGTAAGCCGTCAGGTCATACTCGTGAGGGGCAACCAGACTATTTTGTGAGCCCGCTTCGTGGTCATCTACCCAGACCCTGGTTTCAATGTGGGCGCGTTCTAAAAACAAACTAATTCGTTGCCCTGCCCATGCCTGGGGTATAGTAACTTCCTTTTGATACCACGCCGCCCCCACATAATGCTTAGCCGGTGTTAGCCAGAACGGGATTTTGATATTGCCCGGCTGCCGGTACTTGGCCAAACGCGGGTTAAAGTAAAACGAACTATCATAAATACTACCTGTCCATTTGGTTTTCAGGGTGATGTCATCCCCCTTCAGATTTTGAGCCATCGAGCCGGGCAGTTTAATCCGGTCGTTCAGTTGTCGCTGGTACCACTTTTCAGCAATACCCTGGTCGTCACGGTCTATCTGGAAAAGCCAGGTGCCATCCAGCGGCAAAACATCGCCGGGCTTAAACGCTGTCAGGCAAAGGAATAATCCCCACGCAGCAATATAAAAAACAATCTTTTTGCCTTGCATTTATACAGTAGTTGAAATCGGATGATTAGCTATCATCTTGTAATGAACTTTTGCTCCTGAATGCATTTTATCCACACTCAGTACTTTTTCTAATAAAGTCAACGCCTCCTGGTTTGCGCCCAACCCAGCCAGTCCTAATGCTTTAATATAGTGGCAATGTATTTGGTTACGCAGGTTCAGGTCGTCATCAAAAATCAGCAGATTGGGCAACGAAACGGCAAAGTAATCTATTTTGATATCATCGTGCTGATGAGACTCCCCGTAATTCACCAAGTTTTCAAATATAGCTTTCGCTTTGTCTAAATCACCTAACTTTTGCCAGGCCAGGCCCTGGTAAAAAATTTTGTCCGGTTGTTGGTCGTTATAAAACATAGCCGCTCCGGGTTCGGCTGTACCCACCGTGGCTTGTTTAAAACATTCCCTGGCTTGCTCATGATTATTCAAAGCCTCGGTAGCTGCGCCTAACCAATAATACACGTCATTTTCGGGCGTACCGTAGAGTTTGCCTTCGCCAATGTTGTGAGGATAGGTTTGCGCATGTTTCAATAGTTCGATGGCTTTATCAAAATCACCTTGTTCTATATGCTGCTTAGCCAACTCCACCAAACTTAATACATACTGGCCAGACACCTTGCCTTCTCCCCCTTCCCACGGGTGAAAACGACGTGACATGATGAGCTCATAAGCTTTCTGAAAATCTCCCAACTGGTTGTATAGGGCTGCTCTTTCCAGGTAAAGGTCGTCGCGTTCTAAAACGGTGTTTAAATTATCTTCTAAAAAAGATAGCCTTTCCTGCGGTTCATCATTCAGCCGTTTGTATAGCTGGTCAAGTTCCATCAACACCCGTGCGTCAGTGCGGTTAAGCGCAAAAGCTTTTTCAAAATGCTGTAATGCTTTTTGCGGGTCGTTACACTTATTAAAATAGGCGATGCCCAAATTGCGATGAGCGGTTGCAAAGGCATCGTCAATAGCTATGGCTTTTTCCCAGCAAGTGATGGCATCATCATACTGCCGTTTATCATACCATAAATTACCTAAATAGTAAGGCGCCTTACCATCGTTGGCGTTATGCCTGACAGCAAACTGCAAAGCCTCGATATCTTCTAAAC
>CAJYSL010000338.1 GCA_913777515.1 uncultured Mucilaginibacter sp. | reverse complement strand
TTAGCCGCCCAACGCGAGTTTGAAGAAGAAACCGGTCAGCTCATCAGCGGACAATTTATCGCCCTGCAAACCATCAAACAAAAAGGCGGCAAATTAGTGCACGCTTGGGCTGTAGAGGCCGATGTTGATGCCGATGCTGTAGTAAGCAAAACTTTTAAAATGGAATACCCCTATAAGTCGGGTAAATGGAAAGAGATTCCGGAGGTGGATAAGGCCGGATGGTTTGACTTTGACGAAGCTTGTCTGAAAATCAATCCGGCACAAAAAGCACTGATGGAGGAACTTCGTGAAAAGTTCCTCCATCAAGACCAGTAAAAATTATTGCTGAGGCGGTGTTGCCGGTGGTTGCTGACCTGCTGGCGGCGGACCTTGCGGCGCTTGTCCCTGCGGGCCCGGACCACGTCTGCGTGGGTTTTCTGGTTCTTTAACCTCAGGATGGGCCTTACCTTGGTGGCACATGTTACAGTTAACACCTAACTGCATTACCATACCCAAAGAGTCCTTTCCGGCTTTAAAGTATTTTTTATTGATGTCGGATGTCATCCGGTACATCTGGCGGGCCATCTCTTTTTCGGGCTTGGTATCTAATGCCCAGTCCATTTTTTTGGTTTCCTCGTTGCGCACATGGCAAAAATTACAGCGCACCCCTAACGAGTGGCTCCAATTATCCATCACGGCATCTAATTGTTTATCAGATATATTTTTCGGAAGAACCTTCAAATTCTTGAACTTCTTTTCGTCATCTGCTTGGCTTTGTTTCATAGAAGTAGTAGAAACAAAGACCACGGCAGACATGAGTCCGATAGTGGCTAAAAATTTCTTGTTAATCAGCATAAATTGTTAAGTGTTGTTGCTTAAATATATACAATTGTAATAATTTACCTAAACCTGACATAACAATAAAGCGTAACAATTTTAGTGTGAAAAGCCTTGGGTCAATTGCTCACTCATTTGCCACAATTTATTACGGGCCGACGCATTTTGAGCAGCCAGCGTAGGCTTATTAGGCTTGCCTTTTTTAAAATACTGACCGCTCAGTTTGGGGCTAAGCTTGGTTGCGCCGGCCAGGTAGATGCTGGTTTGAGCCCCCTCGCGTGCAGTAATCATAAAAGGCTTGGCTAAAAACATCAGCACTTTACCCAAACCACCCAACTCACTGCCAAAACCTGTTTTTACCACGCCCGGATGTAAGGCATAAGCTGTAATACCCGACGATGCATAACGCTCGGCCAGCGATTTAGCGAAATAGATATTGCACAATTTAGCCAAAGCATAAGCTTTAAATGCCGAATACCCTTGCTTAAACTGCACATCGTTCAGCAATTGCGGACTGGCCATGCGGTGTGCCTCCGAACTTACATTAATAATACGGGCCTGTCCTTTTTGCAGTAACGGCATCAGGCTGGTGGTTAATAAAAAATGGCCCAGATGATTCATGGCGAACGTAAGTTCGTTGCCGTCTTTGCTCAACTGTTTGCTGGCATTGATGCCACCTGCATTATTAATCAGCACATTGATGGCCAGCAGTTTACCTTTTAATTCATCGGCGGCCTGCTGCACGGTTTGCATGTCGGCCAGGTCGCAATGAATCACAAATACACTGCGGTTACCGGTTTGCGCAACTATCTCCTGCTTCAGCTGCTCGCCTTTTGCCACATTGCGTACCAGCAAATATAAGGCATGGTCTTTTTTGGCCAGGGCCAGGGCGGTTTCTTTTCCTATTCCTGATGTTGCTCCTGTAATAACAGTGGTTCTGAACGGCATGGGTTAACAAACTAATTTACGCTGCTAAAATAAATACCTGCAAATCATCTTTTGTTTCTGCTAAGTAATATTAGCGGACGATAAGGTGCTGGAATATGCCAGTAACAATTTGAAGATTGTCGAAAATAAGGACTTTCTATTCCGAACGAAATCAGTCTTAAAAAAATATATCGTTCTAACACCCAAATAAATTTGTTTAATTACGAAACATTCGTAGATTTACGAAGTTATCGTAATATATGGAAAAATTATCACCTCAGGAAGAAGACGCCATGCAACTGATATGGCGAACCGACAAGGCGTTTATTAAAGATATTTTAGACCAGATGCCCGAGCCTAAACCTCCCTACACCACCCTGGCATCCACTGTAAAAAATTTGGAGCGAAAGGCCTTTGTAAAGGCCGAAAAAATGGGGAACAGCTACGTGTATTCCGCCCTGATTAAAGAGGAAGAATACAAGAAGCGATTTATGAGCGGCTTTGTGAGTAACTACTTTAAAAGCTCATATAAAGAGATGGTTACCTTTTTTGCCCGCAACCAGGAGATAAGCGCGGAAGAATTGCAGGAAATTATCAACCTGATTGAAAAACCTAAAAAATAATACTATGCCTACCCTGCTGATATACCTTTTTAAAGTAAACATTGCATTGATTGTATTTTGTGCAGGTTATTACTTTGTTTTCCGCAAGCTCACCTTTTACACGCTAAACCGGGTTTACCTGGTGGCAGCGCTGCTGTTTTCGTCGGTTTATCCGCTGATAGACTTAAGCACCGTGTTACCACAACACCACATCATTAAACCGTTACAGGTAAACGATGTGCAATTAATATACACCATTTCTGCCTACGGTAAAGTAGCCAGCACCTCAGGTTTTGAAAATTACTGGCAATACCTGCTTATCATTTTTTGGATAGGCGTTACGGTAATGGGTATTCGCTTAATCATGCAGTTTGCCTCTCTATTTAATATCTACCGTCGTTCGGTACCTCAAAAAATCTACAACCGTAAGGTGCGTATCATTAAGAACGAAGCCAGCGCGTTTTCATTCTGGCAGAGCATTTATATCAACCCTGAAAAATATTCGGAAAACGAAATACAGTCGGTTGTTGCCCATGAAGACATACATGTAAAACAGTGGCACACCCTTGATATTTTACTGGCCGAAATCAGCCTGGTGTTTTACTGGTTTAACCCTGGTATCTGGCTCATCAAAAACGCCATCAGCGAAAACCTCGAATTTATTACCGACCGCGAGATATTAAGACAAGGCATTGATGCCAAAGGCTACCAGTATAGTTTGCTGTATGCCAGCTTTAACACCTCGCCCAACGCTGTAGTTAACCACTTCAATATATCCACCATAAAAAAACGTATTATGATGATGAATGCAAAAAAATCGTCGGTGTTTAGCCTTACCCGTTATGGAATAATGATGCCAGCTGTTGCGGCATTGCTGTTGGTGTTCGGAACCTCTAAAGCCGAATTAATTAAAAAGAGCATTAAGCGTGCCAGCGAAGTTACTAACAGTGCCCTCAGTGTCGTACAAAACGGCATGTTGAAACCCAAAGATGAAATTGAAACCAAAAATGCTGAAATTGCAGCCAATACGAAAAGGCCAGCTAATACCCAGTTGAACGCGGTTGCCGGAATATCAGCAACTATTAAAACAACAACTATTATTACAGATACAACAAAGGTTGAAAACATTTTAAGGAAACCGCTAATATTAGGAAGCAGAGCAGACTCGGCGTATTATTTATTGAATGGCAAACCTATAAGTGCTCAACAGGCCCAAAATGTAGACCCCAACAGTATTTTTAGCATTAGCGTTCTTAAAGATGCGGCGGCAACGAGTTTGTTCGGTAATGCAGCTAACAAAGGAGCTGTTTTGATTATAACTAAAGGTCATCAGAATTCGGCAGATGTTCTGCGTATATTGCCAGAACTTCCGACTGCAAATAAAACTGATAAATCTACATTTTCCACCGCACCAGGGTCTATATCTTTAAACTTAGACTCATCAGCTAAAGCAAACATGGAGACCACTAAACAGTTTGTGGAGACTATAGGGTCGAAAGCAAAAAACAAGGAAATTACCGTTCGCGGCTACGCCTCGTCTCAAAAGAAAATCGTTGCCGGCACTAAAGGCGGATTGAAAGATACAATATTGCAAGGATATTTTGTTGAAAAGGAAAAACGAAATTGGGATAAAACCAAATTCATTATTGATAAAAAAGAAGCCACCAAAGAGGACTTTGATGCGTTAGACCCCAATAATATTGAAAGCATTAACGTGATTAAAGACGCCCAGACCAAAGAAGGCAAGATAGAGGTTACTACCAAAGGCGCTGTAAAACCTGCTTCAAAAAACTAAATTGCCCCACAAAATAACGGCTAACTTTATTTAAAAAGTTAGCCGTTATTTTTATGAAATTATATCAATGTAGCTTACTGTGCTACGCTTGTCAGCTGTGTAGTTGCTCCAAGCTTAATGGTAAACTTGGTTCCTTCGTTAAGTTTACTTTCCACTTCAATGCTGCCGCCCATAGCCTCAATTTGGTTGCGGGTTAAAAACAGCCCGATACCCTTAGAGTCTGTGTTTTTATGGAAAGTTTGGTACATGCCAAACAGCTTTTTACCATAACGCTCCAAGTCTATGCCAGTGCCATTATCTTCAAAAATCAAATATACATTACCGTTCTCCTCTTTACTGTAACAGCTTATCACCACCTTACGGTCGGGACTGCGGTATTTTAAGGAGTTGGTGAGCAGGTTATGAAATATACTCTCCAAGTATGCCGGTATGTACATGATAGACGGGCAAGCTGTAAAATCATGATGCACCTGCGCACCCGCCGACTCAATATTACTTTCCAAGGCGTTCAGTACGTTCTTAAATATCGGTTCTATCGCTGTCCACTGCCGTTCCTGCTTAATATCCGATTCTATTTTTACAATTTGATTTAAGTGCTCTATCGTAGTATTTAAACTATTGCTGATAGCAAAAATGTGTTTAAATATTTCTTTCTGCTCCTCGGGCTCTTCAGATTCTTGGTACAACCGAACCAGGTACTGCAAGTTATTAGCATGCGACCGCAAATTGTGCGATACCATGTAAGCAAAGTTTTGCAGGCGCTTATTTTGGTGGTCTACAAACTTAAACGCATCAAGCAGTTCCGTTTCGCGTCGTTTAACCTGGTCAATGTTTTGGATGATGCCTCTTACCAGTTGTACCTTTCCATATTCATCAACCGTGGTAAACGCATTAATTTTAATCCAAAATGTATTTTTGCTATTGGTTTTGACCTGTAGTTCGACATCACACGGCTTACCGAAGTTAATGCAGTCGTTAAGCGTGCGCTCAATAAGCGGACGATGGTCCGGAACAACCGTGCGAATCAGGCTATCAATATCAGCCGGAGGCAATAGCGGCAGCTCCAGTATTTCGGCGGCCTCTTTGCTTAAATTAAGTGAGCGGCTGCGGGCATCAATTTCCCAGCTTCCTGCCCTGGTGATTTTATTTACAGCAGCGTATTGCCTGTTGCTGGCCGCTAACTGAAACTCGGAAACCTTATATTGATGAATATTAACAATGGTACCAGTAATGGTGGTATCCTGGTCGCGGGTAAAACTGCTTTGAAACCACTGGTAGCCATTAGTGGTAAATAACCGTATCTCTAAGGTTTTTGATTTACCCAACAAACAGTTATATGTTTCGGTAGTAACTATCGAAACATCTTCGTGGTAAACAATATTGCTGATAAAATAAGCGTACGATAGATCAATCTCCTGCGGCTCCAGACCTAAAACGGTATAGAAGCCTGCCGAACAGCGTAACTGCTTGGTGCGCAGGTCGACCTCCCAAAGCGCAGCATGCAAATTATGGAGCACTGGAGCAACACCGGTTCCCTTAAAATCAGGATCTTCTTGTTGTATAAAACTCATTATTCAAATACTCCATAATATGTATACAGCTCTCTATCAAAAGATCTTGCCGTATGATTAACGATTAGTAACTTATAATATATCTCCCTTTTATCTTTTATACCTGATTGTTTTAATATTTGTTACCACCAAGCAACAGATATTATCCACATTTTCGCAATCACGAACACAAAAGGTAACATAACGGTGCATATGCACCGTCAAATAAATGGGCAAGAATGCTTATGGTAAAGACCTTGTATATGACCTAATAACGGCCTGCAGATCATTTAATACGGGAAATAACACACCAGTACCCACTACAGCAATCCACAACAAAGAACTGCGTTTTTTTAATTAAGTTGTA
>CAJYSL010000337.1 GCA_913777515.1 uncultured Mucilaginibacter sp. | reverse complement strand
CCAACCGCCACCCGCCCCTGCAAACGAGCTGAGGTGTACACTTTAACATCAAAGCTTTTACGGACGCGGGCATCATGTTTAAGCAATGCCTCGTAGAAAGCTATATCTTCTAGATGCGGCACGCGTGGCAAGCGGCCAACCCGCAGGTACATACGGCAAGTGACGGCCATACTGGCGCCAAAAAACTGGAAATGCCTGGGCATGGGGTCATTTATTTGCGGGTCAATCAATGCCTCGGCCTTGGCCAGCAGGCACCGGTACGTCACGTCTCGCAGGTGAAATCGTCGTGCATCATTTACTTCGGCCAGGGTAAGTATACGTCCGCCTACGGCATCATTACCTGCCTCAATCGCCGCAACGGTATAGTGCAGCCACTGGGCGTCCACAACGGTGTCACCGTCGGTAGAGGCAATTATTCTAGTGTCGTCGCCTCTCGCGGTAAGTCTATGACAGGCGGCATCCATCAGTAACCGCCTTGCGGTACCCACGTTGGCACATGCAACCGGCAGGTTAATCTGCTCCACGTGCAATTGAAATTCGGGATGTTGCTGTTGGTATTTTTTGGCAATACGATACGAGCCATCGTTGGAGTTATTAATGAGCAGCAGTACCTCATAAGCATCTGCCGAAAATGCCACTCCACTTTCATCCTGCTGACAGCGTAACGCATCCAACGTATGCCGCAATCCCGCAGCCTCATTTTTGGCGGGTACTATCACGCAAACCTTCACATTAGGTTTAAGCGGCACGTCATGAAACAGAGAAACGGTAAGTTGCAGTGGGTCTGTAATCATCAATTATTGGTGATTGGCTTGTTTGGCAAGCCGTATACAGAACGCCAGGTTGTAAAGATAGTTTGAGCTGCCCTCCGATTTGGAGCAGAAAAATAAAATATTAATAGAATAATGTTCTTTTTAAATAACGGAAGTTTGACTGTGATAAGAAAAGACATTGATTATGACTAACGTTGCTTCAAATCTCGATTGGCTGTCACCTATTAAAAAAACAGCCTCTAAAAACTCCTCAAAATCATGCTCACTCACCTTATCTATAACGTTTATAAATAGCTCAAATACTTTTCGGCTGACATTGTTTAATTTCCAGGTTATAATTTTGAACACCATACACTTTTCCTAAAATCATCATTATTAAACCAAGGTAAACCTCATGACAGTACATTACAATGGCGAACATTTGCTGCCCGGTTACGCGGGGCAGTTTTTAGTTGTTTTATCGTTCGGCATGGCGCTTTTGTCGTGCATCAGTTACTTTTTTGCTACTCGAGACTCTGCTGAGCCTGCCGGCAAATCGTGGCTGCTGATGGCCCGTTTAAGTTATGCTGCTAACTTTTTAGCTATTGTAGGCGTTGGTGTTTGCTTGTTTTACATTCTGTATAATCATTATTTCGAATACCATTACGCCTGGTCGTACACGTCGAGGGCCTTGCCGGTCTACTTTTTGGTTTCCGGTTTTTGGAACGGGCAGGAAGGCGGCTTTTTGCTCTGGATGTTCTGGCAGGCCGTGCTTGGTTTAATACTAATAAAAAAAGCAGGCTCGTGGGAAAAGCCGGTGATGACGGTGGTCGCGTTTTCGCAGGTCATCCTCACCTCCATGATTTTAGGCGTCGAAGTACTTGGCCCGCGGATAGGCAGTTCGCCTTTTTTGCTGTTGCGCAACGCCATCGAAGGCCCCATATTTTCTAATCCTGACTACCTTTCGTTTATCAAGGATGGCAAGGGCATGAACCCGTCGTTGCAAAACTACTGGATGGTTATCCATCCGCCGGTGGTATTTTTAGGGTTTGCATCGGTGATTGTTCCGTTTGCTTACGCCATTGCAGCGCTTTGGCAACGCCGTTACCACGATTGGGTGCAACCGGCTATTACCTATGCACTAATAGGTGCCATGCTGTTAGGTACCGGGGTGATGATGGGCGCCGCATGGGCTTATGAGGCTTTAAACTTTGGCGGTTTCTGGGCCTGGGACCCGGTCGAAAACGCGTCTGTTTTTCCGTGGCTTACGCTGGTGGGTGCATTGCACGTGCTTATTGTATTTAAAAACACCAAACATTCGTTTTTCACTGCCATCTTTTTGGTTCTGCTCAGCTTTATCCTGGTCTGGTATTCCTCGTTTTTGGCCCGCAGCGGTATCTTGGGCGAAACCTCTGTGCATTCGTTTACCGATACCGGCATGTTCTGGCATTTGGTTTTTGCGCTGGCGGCCTTCACCTTTATGGCGGTTTATTTTCTGGTTACCCGGTGGAAAGAGCTGCCCATATCTCAAAAAGACGAAGAAACTTACTCGAGAGAGTTCTGGCTTTTTGTGGGGTCGGTATTCCTGACACTGTCCTGCTTTCATTTGGTTTTGGTAACCTCTATACCAGTCTGGAATGCCATGTTCCATACCAAATTGGCTCCGCCGGTTGAGCCATTTAAACATTACAATATCATCCAGGCGGCATTTGCATTGGTTATTACACTGCTCAGCGGCATTACCCAGTTTCTAAAATACCGGAATACTGATAGCAAAGCATTTTTTGTAAAAACGGGCATTCATGTTTTGGTGGCTGCTATTGTTACTGCCATCATCGCTTATTTGGCTCACGTGGCCTCATTGCGCTTTATCTTTATAGCCGTGCTATTCTGTTCGGTGCTCACCATTCTGATTAACGGCAGCGTTTTGGCCGATGCATTTAAGGGCAAATTCAAGCTGGCCGGTTCGGCAGTGGCTCATCTGGGATTTGGCCTGTTGCTGGTTGGTGCTTTAATAGCCGCGGGTACCAGCAAGGTGGTATCCGAAAACGTGACGGGCGAACGCTTTAGTGCTGATTTTTCGAAAGAAGAAAACCCGAAAGAAAACCTGTTACTGTATAAAAATCAGCCGGTAAAAATGGGGCGGTATTCGATAACCTTTTTGGGCGATACCGTAGAAGGCCTCAACCACTATTTTAACGTGAATTATCAAGTGATTGGCGACAATGGCCATGTGAAAGAAAACTTTACCCTGAGGCCCAATGTGCAGGGCGAGGGCAGCACCAGCGGCCTGTCGTCATCACCCGATACCAAACATTACCTGTTCCACGACTTATATACGCACATCACGATGTCGAACATGGTAACCACGGCGCCTAAAATGGATGCGGCCAACCACGCCGAAGCAGGAAGCGAGAAGAAATACGACCCGCCTATGGTTTACGAAGTGGCGCTGGGCGATACCATCCGCTACCGCGAAGGATATATGATTTTGACCGGGCTTAACAAAAACGCGAGCGTCGAAAAAATTCCCATCAAAAATGGCGATGTAGCTTTGGGCGCACAACTCAAAGTTTTTACGCATGGCAAATCTTACACCACTGAGCCGGTTTATATTATTAAAAACAATAACGCTTTCGACTTTGGCAAAACGGTAGATGATGCCGGACTTAAAGTAAGACTATCAAAGATATTGCCCGACAAAGGCAAGGTAGAAATTACCGTTTATCAGCAAAAAGAAATCGAAAAGAAATTCATCGTGATGAAGGCCATTGAGTTTCCGTACATCATCTTTTTGTGGACGGGCACGGTGATTATGATTATTGGATTTTTGATTTCTGTATTACGCCGGAGCAAAGAAATGAAGGTTGCTTAAATTGTTTAAGTAAAAAATGTTAAACAACTATTTTACAGACTTTTAATTAATTTAGGCTATTAATATATTTTAGAAAACAACAATCAAATCTACGACACCCTTGTACAAACGCCTAAGGTTTTGTTAATTGCATTTATCACTACCTATGAGTCGTTCTGTAACCATTACCGATTATTTTAATCTGCCCGAAACGGTGCCGTTAATAGACGTGCGTACCCCTGCCGAGTTTGAGCAAGGGCACGTGCCTGGCGCGTATAACATCCCGCTGTTCACGAACGAAGAACGGGTACAGGTGGGCACTACTTACAAGCAACAAAGCCGCGAAGACGCCATTTTGCTGGGGTTTGATTTAACGGGCAGCAAATGGTCGGGCTTTATACGCACCGCATTGCAAATAGCGCCGCAAAAAAAGGTAGCCGTACATTGCTGGCGCGGAGGCATGCGCAGCGGCGCCATGGCCTGGGCGCTTAGCTTGTATGGCTTTGAAGTATTCCTCATACAGGGTGGCTACAAAAATTATCGCCGTTGGGCGTTGCAACAGTTTGAGGCACGTTATGATTTACTGGTTTTAGGTGGGATGACGGGCTCAGGGAAAACGCACATCCTGCACGAGCTTGCCCGGCAAGGCCAGCAGACGATTGATTTGGAAGACCTGGCGCAACACCAGGGTTCATCTTATGGCACCTTAAACAAAATGGTGCAGCCCACCCAAGAACAGTTTGAAAACAATCTTGCCCTGCAGCTTTATCAACAAAATAAATCGCTGCCCATCTGGCTCGAAGATGAAAGCCAGACCATCGGCAAACGCTTTATCCCCAAACCCTTATGGGTGCAAATGAGGCAGACCGCATTGATTAACCTGCAAGTACCTCATCAGCAACGGGTAAGCGCCCTGGCTGCAGAATACGGCACACTCGACAAAGATTTTCTGATTACCTGTACCGAACGCATACATAAACGCCTCGGCCCGGAGCAAACCAAACATGCCATTGCCGCGATACAAGAAAACCGAATGGAAGATTTTGTGCGGCTGGTGCTGGTGTATTACGACAAAACCTACCGAGCCGGTCTGTCTAAACGTGAGCCGGGCATGATATTTAATGTAGAGGCCGACAGTAACAATGCCGCTCAAAACACGAACTTGATTCTGAACTTTGTAAACAAAAACGTTGCACTAAAAAAGCATAACGCCTGATGGAGCAAACTGATATAAAACTTACTCAATACTCGCACGGTGCCGGTTGTGGCTGTAAAATAAGTCCGGCCGTGTTAGATAAGATACTGTATAGCAACATCACTTATGCACCCGACGCCCGGCTGCTGGTTGGCAACGATAAACGCGACGATGCCGCTGTACTGGATTTAGGCAACGGAACGGCACTCATATCCACCACCGACTTTTTTATGCCCATTGTGGACGATGCGTTCGACTTTGGCCGCATCGCCTCGGCTAATGCCATTAGCGACGTATATGCCATGGGTGGCAAACCGGTGCTGGCCATAGCCATTTTAGGCTGGCCCATCGACAAGCTACCGCCCGAAGTTGCGCAACGGGTTTTAGAAGGCTCGCGTGCTGTGTGCGCCCAGGCGGGTATTACCCTGGCCGGAGGGCACAGCATTGATTGCCCCGAGCCGGTGTTTGGCCTGGCAGTGAATGGTATGGTACAGCTTAACCATCTCAAGCAAAATTCTACAGCTACCAACGGGTGCCGGCTGTACTTAACCAAACCCCTGGGCGTAGGTATACTCTCCACTGCACAAAAACGAGGCTTGCTACAGCCGGAGGATGCCGCCATTGCCTTAAAAAGCATGACGACGCTGAACAGCATGGGCGAAATATTCGGCAAATTGGAGTATGTGAAGGCCATGACCGATGTAACTGGTTTTGGGTTGTTGGGCCACTTGAGTGAGATGTGTGAAGGCAGTGGTTTGTCGGCAGTGATTAAGTACAACAAAGTTCCGGTGATACCCTCTATTCCCCACTACCTGGCGCAAAGCTGTTTTCCGGGCGGCACAACCCGAAACTGGAATAGCTATGGCCGCAAAATTGGTGAGCTGACCGATGAACAGCGGTACATCCTGGCCGACCCTCAAACCAGCGGCGGCTTGCTGGTGGCTGTAGCCGAAGACAGCACAGCAGAATTTGAAGCCCTATTGTTGCAACACAGCTTACCGGCACAATCATTCGGCTACTTCACCGAGCAAACCGATGGCCCATTGATACAAATACGTTAAGCAAGCGACACTAAATTTCAATTATGACAAAAGCATCAGCATACCGCTTAATATGCGCATTAGCTGCCAGCCTGTTGACGGCAGTTAGTGCCCAAGGACAAACATCGCCGGCAAAATTTAGCGGGTTGGACAAAAACGTAGTTTGGACAAACGCAGACCTGGTAGAGCCGGCCGACCTGGCCGCAACCATCAAAAAGCCCGGCATTACGCAGCCTGTTATCTTTAACATTGGCGCGGTAGATGATATTGAGGGAGCCGTGCATATCGGCGCAGCCAACAATCCTGACAACTTAAAGAGATTGAACAAACTGGCCGAACGCCTGCCCAAAAACAGACCGGTAGTTATTTACTGCGGATGTTGCCCCTTTGGCAAATGCCCTAATGTAGCGCCTGCCTTCATGGAGCTTAAAAAGCTGGGACTTACCCAGGTAAAAGTGCTTAATCTGCCGGTTAATTTAAAAACTAATTGGATAGCCAAAGGTTACCCACTGGCTGCCGTTAAATAAATGAAAACCTGCTTACCCTTACATCAAATAGTAAGTGGTAGGTGGTTCAATTTTATTGGCTGGCGGCTCCCCTACCATTTCCATCAAATTGTTTTCGATGGTTTTGGCCAAGGCCGTCATCGGCGTATCGGTTGGGCGGTTTTCAAACGGGTCCTGCATAAAAATTGCGGTTTGCTCAATGGCAATAAAAAGGGCGGGAATGATAACGGTTAAGGCCACTTCCACAATTTTGCTTTGGTCTTCCAGGCCGAAAGGCAACAAGGTCATCAATGCATAAATCAGCACGTGGATGAGTAAACTGTAGGCTCTCGGAAAAATCGTATTTTTAATACGCTCGCATTTGCCCATCGAGTCGCAAAGTTTTACTATCGTGTTGTCTATCTGCACCTGCTTGTTAGGGTCGATGTTAAAACGCTCACAAGCCTTGGCCAAAGCATCCGAATGATGATTGAGCATCAGGTTGGGCTTATTGGTGCTGTCGTCACCGGTTTTCTTAAAATAGTCAAGCACCTTTGCGCTGTGTTCTACCTTACGCAATGATTCGCCCAAGGCAAAACACCATACACCCTGGCGATGGGCAAAATCTTTAGCCACTTCCAACCCCTCAGCATTATTAGGCATAAACTGCTTTACCTGGCGGATAAGCGAACGGCTGTCGTTTACGATAGCGCCCCAAACAATACGCGCCTCCCACCAGCGCTCGTACGATTGCGACGTACGGAAAGCTAACAGTAAAGACAAGATAGTGCCGGTAAAAGAGGTAACGGCTAATGGTATTTTTACTTCGCTCAGTACACCCAGATGGTCAAACATACCCGCCAAAACTGCAAAACAAGTAATGGCAACCAGGTCCCACATAATGTGGCGCATAAAATAAGCTACGGAGATACGTTTTTTGATGAGCATAGCAAATGCCTGAAAGGAATAACGGTTAGTGTTTGTTGCTGTAAATATATGTTTTACGATGGTGCCTGCAACAAAAAGCTTTCAAATTAAGTTCAACCAAAAAGAGCCCCGTTTTAAGGAGCTCTTCTGTTTCATAGGTTAGATGATAGAAATATATGTAGATCAGGCTGCACGTTTAACCGATGCAGTCTGGTTGTTAGCCTTTTGTTGTTTGGCTTTAAAAGCAGCCAAATCCTGTTGTAATAATTTCTTCAATTCTAAGTCGATTGATTTTAAGATAACTGTTGTAGATGTTGATGCTTTCATAAGTAGATGTTTGATATAAACAGTTAAACCAACATTGTGCCAAAGGAAGTTAACGAGTCCAAGAATTCTTTTTATAATTCCATTAAACACTGATTAACAGTGATTTATTTTTTATCAAAGGACGTTACAGGTTACTACTCGCCGATTAAATCAAGCAATAAACATATTTACTTTCCAGGCTAAGTCGGACCGAAAGCCGTACAACGAATGAGCTTGTATACAATTTTATACTTGAATCCGGACAGTGGTGAATATGCTAAAGACACCGCTTTTCGCTTACTACTATTTAAAGAAATAGCCAACCGAAACATTTGCCGTTTGCAAACGACGGGCTATACGGCTATAGCTGGTATTCGCCAAGCCAATGTCATAGCCTGCATTGATAAAAAAACCATTATTTAAAATAAATCCTGCATGGCCGGTCAGTCCATAATCCATCCGCCGTATACGATAATCGGTAGCATCTTGAGGAAGAACCTCATTGCCGATAATAATTTTGGAAGAATATTGACTCCAAGGGTAAGGAGAGTTGGTCGGGCCGGTTACACTGTATGCATAGTCATACACTACAGGCGCCTCATATTCGTATCGACCGCTTAAAGCCGCAGCTACATACGGACCAGTACCAACATAAAGTTTACCAGGCTTCATTTTTACACAATAGTTTAAATAGAGAGGTATTTGTAAATGATTAGTACGTATCTTATTTCTGTAATAAGTCTCGTTAGTGGCCCAACCCTTTCCCTGGTAAAACAAACCTGTTTGGAAATTCAGTTTTTTACCCACCGGAAGAACTGCTGATAAACCACCAGAAAATTGAGTAATGCCTTGATTGGCTTGCGTAGCTGTTGCTCTGTTGATGCCGGCTTGTATACCAATGAAAACTTTTTCCTGAGCGTATACTACAGAATTCAGAAAGAGGAATAGCAGGCAAAATAGCGCTAAATATTTCATGTGATAATGTTTTTGCTAATAATACGTGTACAGCAGCTACAATATAACAGTCAGCAAAAAATAAAAAGGCTACGCAATACATTTCGCGTACGGCGACTAAACTTAAGCTAGTTGTTTTATAAGTTTATCAGTAATATCCTTTGGCGTCAGTACATAATCAGGATGGTCGTACGCAATCAAATTTTTTGGCATCAGCGGAAACTGGGCTGTTTCGGGGTCTTGTACAATCACTATTCCTTTGGCGTCTTCAATTTCCTTCGCTCCTTCCAAGCCATCATAACCCGCGCCGGATAATATCACACCAATGCTTTGGCTACCGGCATCTGCAGCTAAGGATTTGAAAAACGTATCAATAGTTTTGTTGATTTTCTCCTCGGGGTTTCGGTCATGCATTTCTAAAAACCCGTTTCGTAGTATCAGTTTTTTACCTGCGTCCATCACATACAGCTTGCCGGCCTCAACCAGTTCAATAGTACTTACGGCAACTACCTCCATTTCCGTTTTTACACTTAATATCTGTTGTAGTTTGCTGTGTGCATTGATAGGCAGGTGCATTACTACTACTATGGCGGCGTTGAGCCGGGCCGGTAAATCTTCCAGAATTTCGATAAGCGGGTTCATACCGCCGGCTGATAGACCGAAACCAACTATTTTAAAATCGTATGCCATGAGCGTTGCTTGTGGTTAGGAAAGGTTTAAAAACAGAAATAGTTTAAAACAGATATACTTTTGTGGCCACAAAATCAGAAATTACCGGTAAATATGATGTTCCGTATTTTCACAATTCTCGAAAGAGCAGTACGTTTAAATAAAAAAGAAGATTGAGACATTTTCCTGCCCGCCCATTGCTATCTTTAATTTAACCGAAATTTTGGTTATTAACAGACAGGCATTGCGGTTTAAATAACAATTATAATTTGCTGAAATACTAAAAGGTTCAGTTAATTTTATGATATTGAATTTAGTTTTTAGTAACAATAAATTCAATTCGAAACAATCAGAATGAGCCACAGGTTTATTCAACAATTATAAGCACGTAAACCTTTTTTATTTTGCCGGCCTATGTTAGCTAACAGCGTAAACTCATCAGGACATGGAAACAACAATACTTCATTCCATCCTTTTTTTGAGTACAGCGCTGACGCAATGTTGATTATTGCCCCCAACGGCAACATCCTGGATGCTAATGCATCAGCCAGCCACCTTTTTAAAATGCCAGCCGAACAGTTGCGTACTGTTGATTACCAGTCTATTACCACTAACCAAAGCATCACGTTAGCGCAGCTTATGCAACAGGTTACCGACTGCGGCAAGGTGCATACAACGCTGTATTTTAGGCGTAATGATAAGGATTTTTTTCAAAGTGCTGTAAACGCCTTTTTTTTGAATGTTGAAAATACTGCTGAGCCCTCGATAGGCTTAATATTTACAGCTACATCAGATATGATGCTGAATGATAGCGCTAATGCAGAAGCCTTTCAGCAGATGGTTCAACTGGCTAAAGAGGGCATTTGGGTTTATAATGAAAAGCATGTTACCACCTTTGCCAGCGAGGCCTTGTGCCAGATGCTGGGTTATGAACGGCACGATATAATTGGCCGCGACATATTTTGCTTTATTGACGAAAGCCGCAGGCAGCAGGCCCGGGAAAACCTCGAACGCCGTAAGAATGGCATAACCGAAAAATTTGACTTTGCGCTGCAAACTAAAAGCGGCAGCCTGGTTTGGACTATTGTTAACACCACTCCTGTTTTTAAAAACGGAAGTTATAATGGAGCGATAGCAGTTATTACCGATGTTACCGACCGCAAAAAAGCGGAAGATGAGATGTGCAGCCGCGAGGACCGCTTTAGGACCATGGTAGAGAACAGCTACGATGTTATTTTGCTGTTAAACCAAAATATGCAAACCATTTACCGTAGTCCATCTACCACCAACGTGATGGGTTTTAGTGATAAAGAGCGTTTGGGTCATAGCTTTTTAGAACTTACTCATCCCGATGATGTGGAAAAGCTGAAGGGCCTGCAGCAATTAGTGGCAGAAAGTCCGGGGCAATCCATACCGATTACGGTGAGGGCGCTGCATAGTGCAGGGCATTATTTGTGGTTTATGGGTGTAGCCACAAATTTACTGCACAACCAAAGTATACAGGCTGTTGTGGTTAATCTGCGCGATATTACAGAACAAAAAAAAGCCGATGATGAGCTAAAACGGCTATCCAACCGTTTACAACTGGCTACCCAGGCGGCTAACGTTTGTATTGCTGACTGGGACATCATAAACAATGCCGTGACTTATGATAACTGCATGTTTGATTTATACCAAATTAAACCTGAAGATTTCAAAAGCACTTATGAATCTTGGGCAGATGGCGTTCATCCAGACGACCGAAAACGCATAAACGAGGAAGTCAATGCTGCCTTGTATGACAAAAACGAACTTAAAATGAAGTTCAGGATTGTGTTGTCTGATGGGGAGGTCAAGCATATAGTTTCAACGTCTATCATCGAGCGAGATGCCAACGGTAAGGCAATCCGGATGGTGGCTACAAACCGCGATGTAACCAAACAGGTTAAAGCCGCCCAAGAGCGCGAAAAGCTGATTGCCGAGCTTATTGAACGCAATAAAGCTTTAGAACAGTTTGCCTATATTGTATCGCACAATCTTCGGGCACCGGTAGCTAATTTGGTTAGTTTGACTGAAATGATTACAGATACTGAGCTTGACGAGGATGACCGCAACGAGGTAACCAAAGGTTTAAATAAATCGGTTACCCAGATAGACCAGGTTATTGCCGACCTGAACGAAATTTTCCAGTCTAAACAGCACTTATATGACCATAAAGAGCTTGTAGAGTTGCATACCCTCATCAATGACATTCGGTTCAGCATCAGCGACTTGATGACCCGAGAAAAGGTGATTCTGAATTGTAATTTTAGTGAGTGCAAGGTATTTACCACGCGGCTTTACCTCTATAGCATCTTGTACAATCTTATTCTAAATGCTATTAAATACCGGAAACCCGACGTACCGCCTGTTATTGATGTGACCGGTACCCTACAGGAAGGCATGCTCCATATTGCTGTTGCTGATAATGGTCGAGGCATTAATTTAAACCGGTTTGGCGACCAGCTGTTTGGCTTATACAAACGCTTTGACCGCACCGTAGAGGGTCGCGGTATTGGCTTGTACATGGTAAAAACACAGGTCGAGGCTTTGGGCGGCTATGTTAAGGTAGATAGCCAGCCGGGCGAAGGTTCACGGTTCAGTGTTTTTATACCTGTCAGCGATTAATTTTTTTGAGGTGATTTGAAAACAACCGGTGCAGTTTTTAATTTAGTAGCCAGCAAAACCAAATCAGATACCCGCAACCGTTAAAATACATGCTGTTCAATTTCAACAAACCTTCACTCCTTTTTGCTTTTACTTTCCTTTGCAACATCTGCCTTTTTGCGCAGCCGATTAATAAATACCGTGTTTATTTTGGCACTGCGGGTAACAATTTGCTGATAATGCGTTCGTTTGAGCGTGGCGGTCAGCCGTTTTATCTAGCTGCCGATGTTAATACCCTTACTACCCGCCTCTACCCCGCGGCGCAACTAAAAGTAATGCCGGGTACACTCACCCAATTCATTACCAAGCTAAACAACACTGCCTATGGGCGTGCCATCACTGCGGCACAACAGCAATCTAATAATTTGCAGGATGCCGGTATAGCGCACGGTTTCCCAAAAGAAAAAGGCATCAGCCTAACTATCGACCTCTGCCCCTCGCATAAACCGCTCGACCGGGTAATTTTTATTTCGCTTATCAACGCGTTTAAAAAAGTAAAAACGCCGGTTCCGGTAGCTTTATCAATCACCGGGCGCTTTATGCTTACCCATGGCGATGATATTGAATGGCTGAAAGGCTTGCAAAAAGCTGGTGATTTAGATATTACCTGGATAAATCATACTTATAACCATCACTTTAACCCGCGCATACCGCTTAAGGAAAACTTTTTGCTGGAGCCGGGTACCGACGTCAACTTCGAGATTTTGGGTACCGAACAAGCCATGTTACAGCATGGCCTCACGCCTTCCGTCTTTTTTCGCTTTCCCGGTTTGATATCAGACCGTTCGCTGGTTGATAAGATAACCAGTTATGGTTTAATTCCGGTAGGCAGTGATGCCTGGCTGGCCAAGGGGCAAAATGCATCTTCGGGGAGCATCGTGCTTATTCATGGCAATGGCAACGAGCCGGTGGGTGTAAAAGATTTTATCAAATTACTGTCGGCACAAACGCCGGAGATTATGAGCAAGCAGTGGCTGCTTTATGATTTGAGTGAAACGGTGGAGGACGAATTCAGCGCGAACCGGCGATAATATCAAATTCCCTTATAACTCAAAATAACAGTTGCCTGCCTGTAATTATAGATTCCACGCTATGAACTTTGATATCGAAATCATCATCCGCTTTTTGCTGGCCGTGCTATGGGGCGGACTGGTTGGTGCCGAACGCGAATACCGGGGTAAAGCCGCCGGTTTCCGTACCACGATTATGATATCGTTTGGGGCGTGCTTTTTTACGCTGATGTCTATTGCTATAGGCGGCTCTAACCCCGACCGTATTGCAGCCAATATTGTAACCGGCATTGGCTTTTTGGGGGCCGGTGTTATTTTTAGGGGCGATAGCCGGGTCAATGGTATTACCACGGCTGCCACCATTTGGGCGGTAGCAGCCGTAGGCATGGGTATTGGCGCGGGCTTTTACCTGGCGTCGGGTTGTGCCAGTGTGCTTATTTTGTTTGTATTGGCAGTGTTACCTGCAGCCCAGCACCAGATTGATAAACTTAACCAGTACCGCATCATCACGGTTAAAGCCAGCCGGGAGGTAAATCTTAAACAACGTGTTGAAGCCGACTTACAAGCCGCCAAAATAAAAAATAAGATAGTTAAGCAAATTATAGAAAAGCAAAGCCTATCTGTAACCTGGCAACTGCATGGCCGGGCAAAAAAAATGGAAGCATTTTTAGAGCAGTTAGCCTCAGCAGATTACATAGACAGATTGGAAATATAATCCGCCCAATACTATCTCTGCACTTGTTAAATAAGAGTTAAAATCACTTTCATGTTCGCTTTATAACTTTAATAAAAATTCAGCCACTTGTGCTGAATAAATGGATTACATTAGCACTTTATTTCTTTTAGAAACAACGCTTTAGCACTTTACTTCAAAAGTTACTATTCCAAGTACGTGGAGGGTCATCTCCTGAAAACTATTTTCGTTTTCATTAGGTTTATTGGTTGATATTCTTTGTATCTTTATTACACCAATTTATCCTTTTTATGAAAATGATCAATAAAATCCAGAACTGGGGTGATCATCATCATCCTAAATGGCTCGACTTTTTTCGTATTGCCCTGGGCGCTGTTTTAATATGGAAAGGTATTGCCTTTACCCTTAATTTTCACGCCATTACCCGACTAATGATGGAGGTAGGTTTTGGCACTGCTATATCTATCAGCTTACTGGCGCATGTGGTGATTGGCTTGCACTTAATAGGCGGCTTGTTTATTGCCATGGGCTCACTAACGCGCTTGTTTTGCTTACTTAATCTGCCGGTTTTAATAGGCGCAGTGTTTTTTGTTAATCTGCAGCCGAGCATCTTTGCCCCTTATGCCGAGTTGTGGCTATCGGTAGGTGTGCTGCTTGGCTTAATATGCTTTTTTATAGAGGGCAACGGCGTACTATCGGTTGAATACGACCGCGAGCCGACGATGATGAAGAGCTGAGTTCAGTCATTTTTGAGATTAATTAGTGATATATAGTTTGAAAACCGCCAGGTGTAGTTGTCTGGCGGTTTTTTGTTTTGATATAAATTTCCAGTAAACACACCTAAAAACGGCAGCAGGCTCGACTTTGGAGTTCGTTGGCAAGCATAGATGGAATAGTTTTCTTCTTAATGACAGAAAGAAATTCATAGATTTTAAGATTCCGAACGACAGGATATTGATTGCAAATACCCTAATTGATATATTATCACTATCTGCCGATGCCACTGCTATAAGTACCATCGGCGATATTATCATTGAGCTGGCCAGCAATGTCATGCTTACTTATCAGGGTAAAGGGCAAGAAATTACAGGGCTACCGTTATATAATGGCCTGCTCGAACTACGCGCATAGCCTATTAAACAAATGCTGAAAAACGTTTTGCGCACGAGCATTACCTATGCCGGCGTTATCTCCGCCGAAAACTGCATAAATGGCGAACTGCAAAATATTACTTATGAAAAAGGTTACCGCTCCGTTTTTAATGACGCAGGTAACCCCCTATGTTATTCTTCCAAACCTTTAGGCAACAGCTGCCTCCTGCCCCGAATCTGCAGGGAACGATATTTTGAAGGTACTGCCCATACCGGGATTACTTTCTAACGAGATAGCACCGTGCAATACCTCAACATGGCTTTTTACCAGAAACAAGCCCAGTCCTTTACCGCTTTTGGTAGCGGTAAAACGCCGGTAAGGTTTAAATAGTTCGCCGGCATGGCGGCTGGTGTCAATCCCGATACCGTTATCGGTTACCGTCACCCAAAGCGTGTTATCAGCTACGCATAGATCAATATGAATGACCGGCGCAGTCTCCGACCGGTACTTTATGGCGTTACTAATCAAATTTAAAAATATGCTGTACACATAAGCCCGGTGGGTCAACCAAACCAATGGCCCTTTGGTTACCGTAACTGTAGCCTGCGTTTGGGCAATCTGGTCGTCCAGCACCAATTTTACTTTATCAATCACCTCAACAATATCCACCGGCTCTTTATGTATTTCGGTTGAGCCATCGGTAATCGATAAAATTTCACTCAAATCCGTAATTACCTCATCCAAGCTTTTCATCGACACCTTGAGGTGCTCAATGCAAAAATCAATAGCTGATGGGTCGTGCTTTTCCTCTTCAAGCATATCTACCAAGCCGATAATGTTGGCTACTGGCGAACGCAAATTATGCGACACGATATACCCGAATTGCTGCAGTTCACGATTCCGCTTGTACAGGTCGCTGGCCAACTGCTTTAATTCGGCCAGGGTTTTGTTACGTTGCGATATATCGTGCTGCGCACCTACCATACGTGTAGCCTTGCCACTATCGTCGCGTATTACAAAGCCCCGGTCAATCACATCGGCGTAACTACCATCACCACGCCTGAAACGGTACTCCTTTTTCCAAACCGTTTCACCGCTGTCAATTACCTCCAATATACTGGTTACCACATCAGCGGCATCATCAGGATGTATAAAATCGGTCCAGGTGCCAATGTCAGTGCGTTCCTGTTCAAGCTGATGCCCGAATATCGACTTGAAGCCATCTCCCCAAAATAAGGTATTCTTGTTTAAATCCCAATCCCAAATAGCGTCAGAGGTCGCCTTGGTTACATACTCATAACGCAAATTGCTGGCCTCTAACGACTCGCGCAGATGAGCTGCCTGCTTACGGTCTTTGCCGTCGCGGGCGGTAACATAAATTAACTGGTCTTCTTTGTCAAAATTAAAACTCCAGAGCAGGGGAGCCTCAATACCATCTTTACGATTGCAGTTGTTGGCATACTTGATTACCGTGTCTCCTTTCAAAACCCGTTGCAACACATCCTGCGAACCTTCAGCATCGTCTACACAAACAAAATCAACAAAACGCTTGCCTACAAGCTCGTTGGGATGATAGCCCAGCAAAGGCAATACAGCGTCACTCACCTTCACAAACCGACCATGAGCGTCAATCACGCAGATCAAATCGAGTGAGAAGGCAAAAATTTTATCGAGTTCAGTAGTTGTAGTGTTCAAAACGTAATAAGGTTAAAATATAATCTGAATGGGCTGCTATTAAGCCGCCTTAATACAGATAATAATTAGGGTAAAACACTTGTTTAGCCAATTGCAGCAACCACAAATCAGGCTACAATATACTGTAAAAGTGTGCAATTAATCAATATAATTTCTCAATTAAGAAATTTAATGCGTTTTATGAAATATGAATGATTTTTTAACTGCACGCGGTTACTAAACGAATAGTTTTGTTAAAAGTTGCTCTCAAAAAACAGACTAAGGTTAAGAAAATAGGCAGCACGAGATTCAATTATCGCTATTTCCTTTAAAGAAAACGTTTATCCAACTCAAAAGTAAGTTAACAACATAACGACCGACGATTTTAAGTCTCTTTTATAAGGTTTAAGAATTAAACAAGTGCTCGAAGTTTCTCAAAGATTAAATAAAAAATTAGCTATGTGATGCTGTATGCATTGTAAATATCTGCTAAAAGTAAAATTGCAAATCGGAAAGTCAATTTCCTGTATTGATATTGTGACATGCTGAAATAAAAACAGAGAATCAGATGAGCCGTTATTTTGTTTGGCTCGATATCTATACATTTACGTTTTACCAAATTTAGCCGGCTTACATGATTAGAATTATTTTAGTTGAGGACCATACGATTGTTCGCGACGGCCTAAAGGTTATTCTGCAGACTACCCCGGAATTTGTAATTGCTGCCGAAGCTGCAAACGGGCAAGAAGCGTTAAATTTACTCAATACAGGCACGAAAGCAGATGTGATATTAACCGACCTGAATATGCCCGTGATGGGTGGACTGGATTTGGCCGGCGTTGTCAGCGAGCGATACCCTAACATCCGGCTCATTGTATTGAGTGCCTTTGATAACGAAAAATTTTTACTCCAGGCTTTTAAAGCCGGAGCCAAAGGTTACCTGCTTAAAAATGTACAGCCGCGCGAACTAAAATTCGCCATTACTCATGTACACGAGGGAGCAGAATATATTTGCAGCGAACTCACCAGCCGTTTTATGCACCGCATGCTCAGCCTGCCCGACCTGCGCAACGAGGTGCCCATCGGCGACGTTAAGTTTTCGGACCGCGACATCGACGTACTGAATTACCTGGCCGACGGCCTGACTAACCAGGAAATTGCAGACAAACTCTTTACCAGTAAACGAACGGTTGAAGGTTACCGCGAAAATATGATTAATCGTACCGGTGTACGTAATACTGTTGCGCTGATTAGATACGCCATTATCCACGGCATCATCAATTAAGCTTTACAGAATCACTGTAAGTTATTTATTCAAAGCATGTTATCTATCCAACTTTCCGATGATGCCAGTTCTTGAACCTGCCCGCACTACTGTTATGGTCACTTATAGATAGCAAATGCTGTGAAAGCTATTGCATAATTGAAAAATCTAATTTACATTTACTTTCAATTTAAAAGTACTTTTCATTATGAAATTATCGGATAGGTTAGACCGGTTGCATGCGCAGGTTAAAAACAATAAATGGATTTATTATTTCTGGGTGTTTTGTCGCTTTGCGCTGGCAGCCGGTTTTTTGCCGTCGGGTTACGTGAAAATTATAGGCGAACGTTTTACGGACTTATCCAACAATCATCCCATGGGGCATTATCTTGAAGCTTTGCACCATACAGGTTTTTATTACACCTTTATTGGTGTGGCACAGATGACGGCTGCTTTGTTGTTGCTGTTTCGCCGTACAGCCTTGCTGGGCGCGGTTGTGTATTTCCCAATCATCCTCAACATTTGTTTGTTATCTATCGCCGTACGATTTGATGGCTCGCTGGTTTCCTCTCCCTTAATGGTGTTGGCCAACTTATACGTACTTTGCTGGGATTATGACCGCATCAAATCTATCTTACCTTTTAAGCAACCAGCGCCAAAGGCGTATCAACCTATGAGCAACCATTTCCCTGCCCTGTTTTTTGTTGGTGTATTTGCCACGATGACTGCGGTTGTTGTACTGCTGACCCAGGTGGTATTTGATATCAGGCCACGTAACACTAACGGAGATTGCCGGCTGCAATGCCGGAGAAGCAAAAACACCAAAGCTTGTGAGATATTTTGTGATGATATACACCGCGATGGCAAACCACTGGAGCAAGCTTTGGATAATTACCATCGGGCGCTGAGTAAGCGTTAAAAGCTACCGGTCTTTTTCTAACCATCATATCATACTTTTGTCAGTTAAACACAATTAAACTATAACTTAAACGTTATGTCAAACGTATAAAGCATTTTTGTAAGCAAACTACGTTACCCTTGATTAAAAACGCACTTTTTCTGGTCTTACTTAGTCTATGCGCCTGTCGGAACCAATCCGACTATCGCCGACAGGTACACGCTGTGATTGCTAAACAGGCATCAAATGGCAGCATTCTGAAAGAAGTAACCATTGAAGTGGCCGAGCCGGTAGCGCCCTCCTATTTCGATACGCGTCAGTACAGGAACGTAAATGCACGCATCAAATCACTCCAACAAAAAAACAGGGGTTACGAGCAAGAACTCCAGCTAACTTCGTCCCAATTACAGCGCCGCATGTATATGACGCTGATTGAACGTAACGCAGCACATATTGTGCAGCTTTGCAATATTATTCAGGGCGGCGACAAGCGCTTTAAAGGTTCTAAAATGATTAGATGGAAAGTCAACGCGTTTTATACCCTTGAAGATAAAAACGAGCGCCAAAACAAATATGCCAGTACTTTTGCCGTAGACGAAAACGGTGTTACCATGCTCGAAAGCAAGAAAATATAAATCTTACTACCCTCCTACGATTATTTATCCACCCTTAAACGTCGGACAGCTTCATCATCATCCAAGGCCACATAAAATAAACTTTCCCAAATTTTTGCGCACGACAGCAAATTTCATATAAATTTGTTATTCATCAAACAAAGAAGCGTTAAGGTTAGTTAGCTGTTAAAGGTTATGGGTAAAGAAAAATTTTCGGCAGCCGATATTGCCGCCAATCAAAAAATCGGCTCCAAACTGCGCTATTTCCGTGAGAGCTTGGGCTGGACGTTAGACGAAACGGCTGCCAAACTCAACCGCTCTAAAGGGCATATTTTTAATTTGGAGAAAGGCGTTACCTCATTATCCGCCAAAGACCAGGAGGTGTATTTTAGCTTGGGTTTTAACTTGGCTTGTCTTTACAGTGATGATGAGCCTATTGAGCGTGTTGAGCCCACCAAACGCGATTTACTGCTCGATACCAAAACCATCATCAACCGTCTGAGCCAGGTGATTGAGCAAAACAATGGCCTGCGCACCGCCGTGCACAACCTCACCGACCGTGTTGAGAAACTGGAAAAGGAATTGAAAAACGCTGAGGTTAGCCGTTAAACTTGAGGCTTGTAATTAATCAGCCTACATCCGCATCAAGCGATTGCCGATTTGCAGTATAGCTTCTGATAGAGAATTGATTTGCCCCTGCATTTCGTTACGGTGATGTGCCTGTTCGGTAATCATCTGCATTTGGTTTACCAAAGCCTGGTAAATTTCTTTCAGCAGTTGTTCCTGCTCCAGTACTTTGTTTTCTAGTGAAGTAATGCGCTGTTCGTCGGTCATGCGGGTAAATGTAACAGAATAAGCTCAATAGAAGACTAACTTTTTGATTGGATTATACAGGAAAGCAAATCGAATAAAATAAACACAACTACTGTCGCTTATCCGATGATGACGGCAACGAAAAACTAAACGTACTCCCGTTCCCCAACTCACTTTCTACCCAAATACGTCCTTCGTGGCGCTGAATGATTTCTGAGCATAGGTATAAACCAATACCAAATCCTAAAATGGTTTTGGATTGGGTGTCTTCTACCCGGTAATACCTGTCGAAAACACGCTGTTGATGTTGCGGCGATATGCCGGGGCCATAGTCGGTAACGCTGATGGTTGGCTGCCCTTCATGCAGCGAACAAAGCAAATCAATCTCATGGCTTTCGGGCGCGTATTTCACGGCGTTTGATATAAAATTGGTAATCACCTGCCCTATCTTATCACGGTCGGCATAAATGCGGAGTGTCTCCTGGCAATGGAGCCTGATTTGATGGTTAGGATAAATTTCTTTACTCTCCTCCAGTATTTCGGCCGCCAGTTCGCCCAAGTCAAAGGCTTCTGGGTCAAGATGTATCTTGCCATCTTTAATGCGGGATATAGTCAAAAAGCTATGCACCATCCGCGACATTTTAGCTACCTGATTATTAGCCTTTTTAAGTGCGCCGGCCTGGTAAGTATCACCGGTCCGTTCGGCTTTCATCTGCAGCAATTGCAAGTAAGCGCCCATCGAGGTTAGTGGCGTTTTAAGCTCGTGGCTAACCATACCGACAAAATCGCTTTTCCGTTCTTCGGCTTTTTTACGGTCGGTCACATCGAGCACTGTGCCCGACAGGTAAGCCCTGGTATCGGCATCGCCATTAAAAAACCTGCCAGTGGTGCGTATCCATTTTATCTCGTGCGTATTGCGGGCGGTCATGGTATACTCAAGGTCGTAACTTTTTCCCTCGGTAAGCGCAGCTTCTACAGCGTTTATGACTGTTTGCCGATATTCGGGTGTGACATGGCTTATAGCCATTTCAAAATCAAGCTCATCATCAGGCAAGTAACCAAATATTTCTTTAAATCTTTGTGAAGCGATAAACTCGCGGGTATCAGGCTCCATGTACCAGGTACCAATCTGGGCCGAAGCTAACGCCTGGTTAAGTAACAACCTCGCACGGGCCGCCTCCTGCCTTGCGGCCAGCTGCTGGCGGTTTGCCTGCATCATTTCCTGGTTGGCAAGCAACAATTCATGGTTGGCAGCCTCGGCTTCAAGGCGAGCCTGTACCTGTTCGGTCACGTCAGCCGCCATGGTAATTATACCATTTATTTTACCGTCCTCAATTAAAGGCGCGCAAGTAAAGTTGTAATAGCCTATTACTTCGCGCCCGTTCTTGTTAAGCAATACTGGTGTATCTGCCCCTTGCAAATGTTTGCCGGTTTGGTAAACTTCTATAATCTGTTTATAAGGCTGCTGCCTTTCCAATTCGGGCAATGCCTGCAACAAAGGCTGATTAATGATGCCTGCATTTTTACCCAACAGCGCAAGCATCGGCTGGTTAACAGCGTCAATGCGCAGCTCCGTTCCACGCAAAATAATCATCGCTACAGGAGATTGTTCGATAAGCGACAAATTATGGTTTTTTTCGATGCTTTGATACAGCCGACGGTTCAGTTGTCCGGCCTCCTGCAACTGTAGCACCTTACGGCGCAGTTCCAATTTATCCATCACCTGACGGGCCAGTATTTTGAGCGAGTGCTTTTGCTGTTCGGTTAACTCGCGTGGCTGGTAATCAGCTACACACAAGGTGCCCAAGGCAAACCCTTCGCTGTTAATTAGCGGCACACCGGCATAAAACGCAAACGGTGTTTCTGTCTCCGCAATAGCGGTATCACAAAAACGTACGTCAGACCGTATGTCGGCTACAATAAAAATCTCGTCGGTGCTTTGTATGGCTTGGGCACATAAAGACTGCTCCAGCGGTGTTTCGGTTACCGTTATGCCCTGTCTTGATTTAAACCACTGCCGGTTATAGTCAACCAGAGTAATCAGCGCTACCGGCACCTGGCACAGGCTTGCCGCTA
>CAJYSL010000336.1 GCA_913777515.1 uncultured Mucilaginibacter sp. | reverse complement strand
CGTCACTCGCTTGGTTTAGTGGCAACCGCAGCAACAGCATCGATAATTAACCGGGATGCAGAAAGCAAGGATTTTACACAAGCGTTGTGGAATGCCGAACTTAAACCGTACGACGATGGCTATTTTGACCCTTATTATGATGGATTGCTGTATTTATTTAGCCTGATGCATCTAAGCGGTAATTATCGCATCATACCACCGGCAGCAAAGTAACAAGGGAAGTAATTACGACATTAATAAAAACGCCGCAGCTATTCGGAATAGTCTGCGACGTTTTAGTGTTTGCCAGGTTTTAAGCGGATATCAAAGAAGTTATGCTTTTCTTCTTAGGCAACCGTTCCACATCAAAAAGATTATTCAAACTTACGGTCAGATATTTTATCGCTAATCCGGAAAAAGTCGAAATCAGCATAACCACCGGTTGTTTTAGTTGCATAATTAAATAGTCCAAACCGGTAACCCATAAAATGCGGAATGGTATACGCCATGTGCAAAGTATTGCCTATCGGTTCCCAGGTTTTGCCGTCTAAGCTGTAAGCAAACCCGGCTTTATCCGTACGGTCGCGGAAATCACATTCTGCTTTCAGGTAAATTGTTTTCTGGTTGAGTGGGATGCGTTTAACTTCGGTGCCTGCACCTGCTTCGCCGTTCACCATCACTAAATACTTGTTATCGCCCTCGACTTTAACACCTACCCAGCCAAATTTCTTTTGCAGCAGCAGCAAGCCAGCACAATCGCCGTCTTTCATATTGGCGACCTCAAGTGACGTGATTGCCGAGCTAAACGGGCCTATGGTGCGTTGGGTAAGCGTGTTGCGTGCTAAAAATATGCTGGTATCTACCCGCCCCGTAGTTAGCCTTAAATACCCTTTGCGCTGGCTGAGCGACCATAATGCATTGTCGGGGTTATGATTCCACTGCCACACCAGCGGCAACTGAGGCTCTCCGCCTTTGCGGTTAAATTCATCTGAATTTACAATGCCCGGAATCAGGCTTTTATTAGCTGGCAAATCCAGCTCCATAGGCACTTTTCCGCCCTCGCCAATCACCGGCCACTCGTCTTTCCAGGTTACAGGGACCATGTAGGGTATACGGCCAACGGCGCCATTATCCCTAAACAAATAGGCATACCATTCGCCCTTAGGCGTGTTAATTAATCCGCCCTGGGCAACGCCTTTATCCTGCAAGCCTATACGTCCTTCATAAGGGCCGGCAATGTTATTGGCACGATGAACAAGCACGGTACGCATGCCACCCCGCGGCCATGATATATTAAACAGGTAGTATTTACCATTCACCTTAAAAAGCTGCGAACCCTCTGCCGGTAAGCCTACGTTTGGCCCGGCCGCCAGGCTGGCATTGGCAATAATTTCTTTAGGCGTAGTGCCTGTTTTAATACTACTTAGGTCGTCGTTTAGTTCGGCCAGCATAATGCGGCCGGCGCCATAAACCATGTATACCTTGCCGTCGTCATCAAAAAACAAAGAATGGTCGTGCAGTGAAGGTTTAAATGAAATCTTTTTCCACGGGCCTTTTTCTATGTTTTTAGTCGAATAGACATAAGTTTTACCGGTGGTGCCGGCAAAGGTACTTACGTAATAAGTACCGTTGTGGTAACGCAGGCTACTGGCCCATGAGCCGCGGCCGTACGTACTTTTTCCGTTATTGAGGTTTAATTCATCAACATCATCAAGCGTATCATAAGCATAGCTTACCAGCTTCCAATTAACCAAATCAGTCGATTTCATGATAGGCACGCCGGGGCTCATGTGCATGGTAGTGCTGCTCATATAGTATACGTTGCCCACCCTTATCATGGATAAGTCGGGCACGTCGGCATATAAAACCGGGTTAATAGCTTTTTGCGCATGCAATGGGCTGGTCGACACAATAGCAGCCGCAAAAAGTACAATCGTTTTTAAGATTAATATTTTTCTCACAATAGGGTTTTTAAAGGTTTCAGAGCAATTGCTTGTTATTAGGCGAATGTTCGCCTAATAACAAGCAAAAGATACGTTAAAAATTAACCACCTCCCAATAAGCTTTTTTGGGTTGTAATTCTGCATTAAAAAGCAGCGGGTAATTTTTGCGGCCTCTTCCGTTAAGCCAGGTATAACGGTCTGATACATTCCAGAAGGTTACGCCGGTAATGTTTTTGCGGTACTTTCGGAATACCTCAAAAACCATCTTGTATTTTTCCAATTGCTGTTGCTCCATTTCGGGCGTAAATTCCTGCTTTGCTTGTTGTTGCTGGCCATTAATCAATTGTCCGCCCTGGCGGCCGGCATATACCGAAATATCAAGCTCGGTAAACTGAATCTGCAAACCTAATGACGAAAACATCTGGATGGATTTTTCCAATTCTTCGCGGCTTGGATTGTTGACCGACCAGTGTGCCTGCAAGCCTACGCCATTAATTGGTACACCCGCAGCCAGCAGACCTTTTAGCAGTTTATAAATCTTTTCTCTTTTGGCAGGTTGCTCGGTATTGTAATCATTGTAAAACAAGGCGGCTTTAGGGTCGGCGGCATGGGCGTATTCAAAAGCTTTGGCAATAAAATCCTGACCGGTAATCTGGCTCCATTTAGATTTGCGTAAAAAAGTAGTATCATCAGCAATAGCCTCATTTACTACATCCCATGCATAAATTTTGCCTTTGTAACGAGATGCCACGGTAGTAATGTGGTCTTTTAAGCGCTTAAGCAGCACTTCTTTACTTACATCATTCCCGGCAGAGTCTTTAAACATCCAAGCCGGTGCCTGGGCATGCCAGCAAAGGTTATGCCCGCGTACTTTAATATGATTGCGCTGCGCAAAGGCCATAATGCTATCTGCATCATTCCAATAATAGCGGTTTTCTTCCGGGTGCAGTGGTGCCATTTTCATGGCGTTTTCGGCTGTAATACTGTTAAACTCTTTTACAATGAGTTTGCTTTCATCGCTTTTTAGTTCGCGTGGAGTAACGGCTACACCAATGGGGAAATATTTTTTGTAATAATCTTTCAGTCCTTTATCGGTATCGATTCTGGCCGGGCGCCAGGCAATGCCCGCCAAGCATAAAGCCACGGCGCTTGCGCAGTAAATAAGGGGTTTTTTATACATGATGTTTAATTTTTAGTTTCGAGAAATTTTGAAGTCGACTGCGATGCCGAGTAATAAAAAAGCAACGCACCAAAAGTTGATATAAAATTAAATAGCTTGAATTCTAATTAAGGCTTAGTTTGTTGCTTAAGATTGTAAAAATGTTCACGCTTAATTGGAGTGGGCTAATTCTGCCAGGCTATTTGTAACGACAAGCATAGCGGTAAAGCGATAAGTTATTGACGCGTACGTTGAAAATTATTATAGGCCTAATAAGCTTTTTATTAATGCGCGTAATGCGCTTAAATTTTCAAACAGCTTTAATGACGTTGCTGAAAGCGTGATAATTGAACTTATCATGCTTTTTATTGTACAAATGTTCCATCCCTTGCCCAATAGATGATGCTATATTTGTTCAACCAAAAATTATAAACATCTTTTTCTGAGTTATTTTATTGGCTTGCCAGCTTTGCTCTTTAGCGTAAGAGTAAAATGGGTATGTCGAAGATTGCCGCTCGATGGGTTGTTTGAGATACCTGTTTTATGCTCTCTAAAATTTTAAAGAAAGTCTCTGTACTCAACCTTTTGCTGCTCCTGAGTTTTTCGCTTTTCGGGCAACATTCCAATTACCAGTTTACAGCAATAAGCTCAAAAGACGGACTTTCGTCTAATACGGTTAACGCTATTTTAAAAGACCGGCACGGCTTTGTATGGTTTGCCACCGAAGACGGCTTGACCAAGTTTGACGGGTTAAACTATACTGTATACCGTCATAATGCCAAGGATAGTACAAGCTTGTGGTCTAACGAAGTAACCAGTTTACACGAAGATGTTAAGGGCAGGTTATGGGTGGGTACTACCGGTTCTTTACATCTTTTCGACCGGCAAAAAAATAGGTTTCGACACTACAAATCAAACAATGAGGTTAACGGCTTTACGAGCGCGGTTATCAAAGGTATTTGCAGCGACTCAAGAGGCGAAATCTGGGTGGCTACTTTAGGCGGCTTAAATCGGCTTAATCCAGCCACTGGACACATTACCAAGTTTGGCGATATGCCCGATGTGCCGGATGACATTGGTCATCAGCCGGTGTTAACCGCTTATGAAGACCGGAAAAAGCAGATTTGGATCGGAGCCAAAAGCGGCTTGTATCGTTACGAACGTCAAACAGGCAGGTTTACTGCATTTTTACCCAATGCCGGTGAGCCGCAAGCCATAGCCGGGGGGACAGTTAAGGCCATTGCCGAAGATACGCGGGGTAACCTTTGGGTTGGCACCAACGGTGGTATTTGCAAGTTGTTGCCTGATGGTAAGCATTTTACAACGATTAACGTTCAGGGGGCTGCCGGTAAGCGATTATCCAACAATTCGGTGTATGCTATTGCATCGGCGGCCTCCGATGTATTATGGATAGGCACCGAAGACGGTTTGAACATTCTCAACCTGCAAACTGGCATCATTGATACCTATCTGCCCGACGGTAGGGACAGTTACAGTTTGTCGGGCAACGCCGTACGTTCGGTCTTGGTAGACAAGCAGGGGATAAGCTGGTTAGGGCTTTATGTGGCCGGTGTAAATAAATACGACAGTAATCTTACCTTTTTTAACCTTAAAAAAGCCAATCCTTACGATGCTTATGGTTTGAGTTCAAGGTTTGTGACATCCTTTGCGCCCGGAGAGGGCAACACCATATTTGTCGGGACTGATGGTGGAGGACTATCTTTATATAACAAGCAAACCGGTTTATTTAAGCGCTACCCGCTGGTTTCGGCCCGTAAAAAGAATGACGGGCGTTTAAATATTTTGGCCCTTCAGCGTACGCGCGACGGTAATTTATGGGTAGGTACTTACCAGGATGGACTTTTTAAGCTCAACCCGTCAACCGGGGCGGTGAAGCAGTATCTGAGCGGCTCGGGTACGAATACCATCAACCACAACGAGATTTTTTGTTTGGAGGAAGATAAGTCGGGTAAATTATGGATTGGTACTAACGGTGGCGGGGTTGATGTTTTTGACCCTAAAACGGAAACTTTCAAAGTATATCAGCCTTTCGTCAATGCCGGAAACCAGTTTAGTCTGCCGCTTAACGGCTACATCCGAGATTTTAAAGAGGACAATGTTGGCCGCATGTGGATTGCATCGCACGGAACGGGGATAGCCATTTTTGACCCTCGCAATAATCACTTTACCCTGTTGAGCCGCATAGCTAACAACTTACCGAGTAATTTAATACAAACGTTGTTTAAGGACAGTAAAGGCGATATATGGGCCGGCAGCAGTGATGGGTTGCTAAAAATTAATGCCATGAGCAAGCACGTAGAAATGTTCGGCGAGAAACAGGGTTTGGCCGACGGTATCGTGCATGAGATAATCGAGGACAAACAGGGGCGGATATGGTTTAGTACCAATAAAGGTATAAGTTGGCTGGATACCAAACTCAAAGAAATAACTAATTATAATTCTTTAAACGGTTTGCAAAGCGGTTCGTTTGAGCGCGGTGCTGGATTGATGGATGCTGACGGTACGCTGTTTTTTGGCGGAACAGACGGGTTTAACTTTATACAGCCGCAGCAAGGTATCCGCTACAACCGGCATCCTACACCTATCGTGTTTACCAGCCTCAAAGTGGGCGACAAAGAAATTACCAGTGCCGATTCATCTATTTTGCAGTCTGATATTTCGGTTGCTAGCGACGTACACCTGGATTATAAGCAAAACTTTTCTATCAGTTTTGTTGGGCTTAATTTTACCGGCACGCGGCAAAACCATTACTACTACCGCCTTCGGGATTTTGATAAAGACTGGATAGATGCCGGCAATAAAACAACGGCTTATTACACCAATTTAAGCCCGGGCAAGTATGTGTTTGAAGTGAAAGTGAATAACAATGATGGGGTTGCCAACAGCGCCATCAAATCGTTAAACGTAAACATACAGCCACCATTTTGGATGACTGTTTACGCCTATGTATTTTATGTAGCCGTATTTTGCGCCTTACTGTTGTACCTGCGCTACCGGGGCATTAAAGAACTCAGCCGCGTTTTTAAAGAAGAAGAAGCCAAGCGCGAAGCTCAAAGGTTGCGTGATTTGGACCGTTTGAAAATCAAATTCCTGACTAATCTAAGCCACGATTTCCGTACACCGATTGCGCTTATCATGGCTCCGGTGGATAAATTGCTGGCCGATGGTTTTGAAGATGGTGTAAGCGCACAGCTATTAGTGATTAGGCGTAATGCAAGGCGCTTGCTCAACATGGTTAACCAGTTGTTTGATTTGCGTAAGATTGAAGAAGGCGAGATGAAGCTTAACCTAGTGAAAGGAGATATCATTGCGTTCCAAAAAGAAGTAAGCGAGTCGTTTACCGAGCTTTCTGAAAAAAAACAGATAGCTTTTGCTTTCAAATCTTCCATCAGTTCGCTGCAAACCAGTTTTGACCATGATAAGTTGGAGCGTATTTTATTCAACCTGCTCTCCAACGCGTTTAAATTCACTTTGGCTGGCGGTAAAGTAATGCTGATTACCTACTTCAAAAAACAGGTATCCGAAACCGAGCAGCCTTACCTGGTGATAGAAGTAACCGATACAGGTATTGGCATTGATAAAGAACAGCAACAGCATATTTTTAAGCGCTTTTATCAAAACCGCTTATCAGGTAATATCATGGACGAGGGCAGTGGTATTGGACTATCTATCGTCAAAGAATTTATTGAACTGCACGGCGGCACTATTGAAGTAAAAAGCGAACCGGGTAACGGCAGTACCTTCTGTATTTTTCTGCCGGTAAAAACCAAAGAAGTTCAGGCTATCCCGGCTGTACCGACTGGTGACCTGCCTGCCGAGCCGGCAACAGTTGTTAAGGCTGAAGAACAAGCCGCTGATTTATCTGCAAGCAACAGTGAGACAACGATTGCCGAAACACGGCCGTTGGTTTTGATTGTAGAAGATAACGACGAATTCAGGTATTACCTGCGTGATAACCTCAAGCAGTACTACCGTGTTATTGAAGCGGCCGACGGTAAAGAAGGTTGGCAAAAGGCTTTGTCTGCCCATCCCGAATTAATCGTAAGCGACATTATGATGCCGCATGTGGATGGCATACAGCTTAGCCAGAAATTAAAAGCCGACAAGCGCACCAGCCATATCCCTATCATCCTGCTTACAGCATCAACCCGCGAAGAGGAGCAGATTAATGGCTTATCGTCCGGCGCTAATGACTACCTGACCAAGCCGTTTAGTTTCGAGATACTGATTATCAAAATCAATAACCTACTGGCTTACAACCGCAATTTAAAAACAACTTACACCAAACAGTTTAAAGTAGAACCTGCCGCCATTCAGGTCGAATCATTGAAAGAAAAATTCCTTAAAACGGTGGTAGCCTATATCGAGGAAAACTTGCATAACTCACAGTTATCGGTAGAAGATTTGAGCCGCCATATGGGTATGAGCCGTGGCTCGCTTTACAGTAAGCTGCTCGAAGTAACCGGGCTATCGCCGGTAGAATTTATCCGATCGATGAAGCTTGAAAAGGCGGCCAAACTGATTGAAACCAGTGAGCTCAACATTGCACAAATTGCTTATGCTGCCGGTTTTAGCACCCCTAATTATTTTGCAAAATCATTTAAAGCCAAATACCAGATGCTGCCATCCGAATATCTGAGCAAGCATCGCAAGCTGGCCAAGCAAATGATGGAAAGCGAAGTTTAGCGACGTGAGAGTTTTTAGGGATTTGTAAGCGCGAAAATAATGGACAGGTGAAAAGCCATAGAGTAATAGAGCAGTATGCAGTTGGTTTAAATTAGAAAGGACAGCCTCGCGCTGCCCTTTAAACCAAATTATAAATTTCCAGCCTAACGCAAAATGCGTTATATGAGATGAGAAACTCCATAACAAAGATGAGGCAATTAGCGCCGGGCAAATAGCACTAAAAATCAATTGTATGACACAAATGTTGAATCTTAACCGAATAAGTGAGGCAAAAATGAAGTTCCGGCAGAAGCCTACTAATTTTCGGTAAAATTAGATGCCTTATCAGTGGAATTTTTAAATTGCAATCGATTTAAATGTTTGTACAGTAACTATTGAACATAAGTATACTATTCTTCGCGATTATTATAATTAAGCAGATTGCGCTGAATATACCTTTGAAAATAATATGGATAAGGCTCTTCATGTTGCTTTGCCAAAACCACCAATTTTATACCTGTAAACCATCGAAATACGTATGATGAAACAAATTCAGATACCCGAAACTAAATCACTATTTTCAATTAAAAAAACCTCAGCAAAAATCATGTCAACATTAGCCGTGGTTACTCTAATGGCTAGCGGCAGTTTTGCTCAGGGCGTTGTGCAGCCGGCGCCGGCGGGCTTTGATGTAATGCGCAGCAATATTCAACATGGTAAAATTGATACCATCAGTTATGCATCTAAATCGGTAGATACTACACGCCGGGCTTTAATTTATACCCCGCCGGGTTATACCAAAAAGAAAAAATATCCGGTACTATACCTACTGCATGGCATTGGCGGCGACGAAAAAGAATGGCTTAACGGCGGACATCCGCAGGACATTTTGGATAACCTGTATGCCGACGGTAAGATTGTGCCGATGATTGTAGTACTGCCAAACGGCCGTGCCATGAAAAACGACCGCGCTACGGGCAACATTATGGCTGCCGATAAAATTGCGGCTTTTGCCAACTTTGAAAAAGATTTACTGACAGACCTTATCCCGTACGTTGAAAAAAACTTTTCGACATTAACCGACCGTGAGCACCGGGCCGTTGCAGGCTTGTCGATGGGTGGCGGGCAGTCGCTCAATTTTGGTTTAGGTAACCTGGATAAGTTTGCCTGGGTAGGCGCGTTTTCGGCCGCACCCAACACCAAAAAGCCCGAAGAACTGGTGCCCGACCCTGAAAAAGCCAAGAAAATGCTGAAACTGCTTTTTATTTCGTGTGGTGCCAGCGACAACCTGATTTACAACAGCAAACGCACTCACGATTACTTAACGGCTAAGGGTGTGCCCCATATTTACTTTATTGAGCCCGGCGTGCACGATTTTAAAGTTTGGAAAAACGGCTTGTACATGTTTTCGCAGCTTATTTTCAAACCGGTAGATACCTCAACCTTTGCGCAATATCCGGTAGCTGCATCCAACCAAAATTAATTTCATAAAAGCATGTTAAGTATTTGTGGTACTATGAAATACAAGATATTACTGGTTTTAGCATTAGTCTCAGCTTGCTTTACAGGCTTCGCGCAGAATAAAAAGTTCTACATTTTTTTGTGCTTTGGCCAGTCGAACATGGAGGGTAATGCCCGCTTTGAGCCGCAGGATACTACGGTTGATAGCCGGATGAAAGTTTTGCAGGCGGTTGATTGCCCCGAGCGGCATTTTATAAAAGATACCTGGCGTACAGCTGTGCCACCATTAGCCCGCTGCAATACGGGCCTAACCCCTGCCGACTATTTTGGCCGTACGCTGCTGGCTCATTTACCGACCAATGTAAAGGTAGGTATCATTAATGTATCGGTGGCCGGAGCAAAAATTGAAGTTTTTGAAAAAGACCAATACCAAACCTACCTCGCTACCGCGCCAGACTGGATGAAAAATACCGCAAAACAATACGGCGGTAACCCCTATGCCAGGTTGGTTGAGTTAGCTAAAATGGCTCAAAAAGATGGTGTAATAAAAGGCATCCTGTTACACCAGGGCGAATCGAATACTAATGATACTTTGTGGACCAAAAAAGTTAAAGGTATTTACAACGGTTTGATAAACAATTTAAATTTAAAAGCCAAAGCTGTACCGCTACTTGCCGGTGAGCTGGTTAACGCCGACCAGAATGGCGCGTGTGCATCTATGAATAAAATTATAGCTACGCTGCCACAGGTGATTCCAACTGCTCATGTAATATCATCGGCAGGCTGCACCTGCGCTAAAGACCGTCTGCACTTTACGGCCGAGGGATACCGTAAACTGGGAAGCCGCTACGGTGCCAAAATGCTGGCGCTTTTAGGGTATAAAAATGTAACGGTTGATTAAAAATTCAACGAGATAAGCTATGGGTAAATCGTTCGGTTCGACAGCGATGTTTTTGAAATGGGCAGGTATATTGATGTTAGTCACTATCCTAATGCCTTTCCAATTATTAGCCCAGGATACTTTAGATTTATATGGCGGTAAGCCCGTTCCTAACGCCCGGCAGGGTAAACTTGCCGCTTTGCCAACCAAACAAGCACCGGGCATGGTTTACCGGGTAATCCGGCCGTCGCTCGAGGTGTATCTACCAGCAGAGGGGACGGCAAACGGCACTGCAGTTATTGTTTGCCCCGGTGGCAGTTATAAAGTACTCACTTATGCCGGCGAAGGGGTGGCTACGGCTAAAGCTTTTGCAAAACGTGGCGTAACGGCGTTTGTATTAAAGTATCGTTTGCCCGATGATGCCATAAGCAGTGACAAAACCATCGCGCCTTTGCAAGATGCGCAACGCGCCATTAAGATAGTGCGCGAGGGTGCGGATAAATGGCGCCTGGACACTCACAAAATTGGTGTGGTCGGGTTTTCGGCAGGCGGGCATTTAGCCTCTACGCTGGCAACGCATTATCGCCAACCCGTTATTGAAAACAGTAACAACACCAGCCTCCGGCCTGATTTTTTAGTAGTAGTATATCCGGTTATCAGCATGCAGGATTCGCTTACGCATGCTGATTCGAGGCGCAACCTGTTGGGTAATAATCCTACCGAAGAGATGAAAAAGTTGTACTCTAACGAATTACAGGTAGATGTCCAAACGCCGCCGACGTATATTACTCACGCGGCTGATGATAGGTTGGTCGATGTTGATAATTCCATTAGGTTTTTTGAAAGCCTGCGCCATCATCAGGTGCCGGTCGAAATGCACATTTATCCGAAAGGCGGGCATGGATTTATATTCGGCATGCCAGATTGGACAACGCCGCTATTTACCTGGATGCAAAAAGCCAATTGGCTAAGTAAATAGGTACTCAACCCGCAACAATAACAAATACTCACTTTAAGCACATCAGTATGAAATTAATAGTACGTTCGCTTACCATTGCAGGCCTGATGTTGCAGGCCGTATTAGTTAATGCGCAAAATCCGTTAATTACCAACCAGTTTACTGCTGACCCATCTGCCAGGGTGTTTAACGGCAAGGTGTATGTTTATCCTTCGCACGATATTAAAGCCACGCCCGGGCACGGCCGCGCCGGCTGGTTTGTGATGGAAGATTACCATGTGTTTTCATCAGCTAACCTGACCGATTGGACCGACCACGGCATGATTGTAAGCCAAACGCAGGTGCCATGGGCCGACCCGGCCTCTTACAGCATGTGGGCGCCCGATTGTATAGCCCGTAACGGCAAGTACTACTTTTATTTTCCAACCACTACCAAACCTGATGCGCCCGGTGGCCGTGGCCATTTTGCTGTAGGTGTTGCCACCAGCAATACACCTGTTGGCCCGTTTAAACCCGAGGCCGAGCCCATTAAAGGAGTGGTAGGTATTGACCCTAACGTATTTACGGATGACGACGGCCAGGCATATTTGTACTGGTCGCAAGGCAATATCTACGCCGCCAAGCTAAAACCCAATATGCTCGAGATTGAGGGCGAAGTTAAAACCCTTGGCGATTTACCGGTTAAAGGCTTAAAAGAAGGCCCGTACATTTATAAGTATAAGGGCACGTATTACCTAACTTATCCTCACGTAGAGAATAAGATTGAAAGACTGGAATATGCCGTAAGCAGAAGTCCGTTGGGGCCGTTTAAGTTTACCGGTGTAATTATGGACGAAAATCCAACTGGTTGCTGGACTAACCACCATTCTATTATTGAATTTAAGGGGCAACATTACCTGTTTTATCATAGCAATGATTTATCACCGAATTTCGATAAAAACCGGTCTATACACGCGGATAGCTTGTTCTTTAACACTGATGGAACGATTAAGAAAGTAACCCCGACACTTCGCGGTGTTGGTCTTACTAAAGCAAACGCTAAAATACAGATTGATCGGTTTAGCGATAAAGGAGAGGATGCCACCATTGCATTTATTGATACCGCCAAAAAGTTTGACGGCTGGAAAAGTATTATACCTGCATCACCTAAAGGCTGGGTAAGGTACAACCGCGTTGATTTTGGTAAAACAGTTAACTCACGCGTTAGCGCCAGGGCATGGTCGTCCAAAGGCGGAGAACTTGAAGTAAGAGCAGGCTCTCCAACGGGGCCGGTCATCGCAACTATTAAAGTTCCGGAAGGGGATAGCTGGAACGACTACAATTCACCGGTTAAAAGTAAATTATCTGGGGTGAAAGACCTGTACTTTACTGCTAAGGGCTCAATGGTAGAAGTGGATTGGGTGAGCTTTAAATAACTTACGTATCACTGGGTTTTTTTAAGGCACTTTTTTATACAGGCTTAAACTTTCTGGCTATTTGTTTGCACATCCGTGTCATGAAAAAAAAGTGAAAGGGTCTACTTTCGTCCCGCAGAAACAGGTAACGGTCTGTTTAATCAACGTTACAACAAAAGCGTGTAACGATGATGATAGGCTGTTAAAGCGATAGTATAAACCAAAACGCATTCTATAAATTAGCTTGCCGTAAACGTTGCTGTTAATTACAGCCTACGGCATCAGATATGCGTAAACTACTTTGAAGATAGCATGTATTACAAAAAGTTAGCGGTGCTGGCCTCAATGGTTTTAACAACCCTTGGCGGAGCGCTCAAAGCCCAAAATCCAATTATACAAACCATCTATACTGCCGACCCGGCACCGATGGTTTATAAAGATACCTTGTTTTTGTATACCGGTCACGATGAAGATAAATCGACCTGGTTTACCATGAACGACTGGCACGTTTATTCAACCACCGACATGGTTAACTGGACGGATAGGGGCACTGGCCTGTCGCTCAAAAACTTTGATTGGGCAGTTAAGGATGCTTGGGCGGGGCAGTGTATCCCCCGCAACGGTAAATTTTACTGGTATGTGCCAATTAATGCCAAGGGCTCGGGCATGTCAATCGGCGTAGCCGTGTCCGACCATCCCACCGGGCCCTTTAAAGATGCTTTAGGCAAACCCATGATTTCGGGCGGCTGGGGTTACATTGACCCAAGCGTTTTTATTGATGACGACGGGCAGGCTTACTTGTATTGGGGCAACCCGCAGTTGTATTATGTAAAGCTGAACAAAGACATGACCTCTTACGACCAAAAAGTGGGCATCGTCAAAGTTCCGCTTACGGATGAGGCTTTCAAATTACGCATACATAACGCAAAAACTACCTTTAAGTGGGCTCAATCTATTGATGGGCTGCAATCTCATAGCATCAAAAACGCTGCGGATAATAAATACTACTGGTTTGTAAGTGCCTTAGACAAAGCCACCAACCGCAAGGTAATTGCTATAGGCCAAAGCGACAAAGCAAATGGACCATTTAAGGATGTTATAGGCAAACCATTCATCACCGAGCATACAGATGCGGAAAACGTAAATCCAACCGTAATTATGGATGCCAACAAACAAGCCTGGCTCACCTGGAATGATTCAAAGTTGTGGCGGGTAAAACTTAACGCTGACTGGACGTCGTACGACCAATCGGTGGGCATACAACAGGTGCCGGCCGACCAGCAGGAGTGGTTTGCCAATAAAATTAAGGGCACGGTTAGTTCCACCGAAAAAAGATTCACCACTTACGAAGAAGGCCCTTGGTTGTACAAGCGTAAAAACCTGTATTACTTACTTTACCCGGCAGGCGGCGTGCCCGAGCACCTGGCTTATTCTACTGCGCCAACGGCAACCGGGCCCTGGACTTACCGCGATACCATTATGGATGTCATTGGTAAGGGCGGCGCATTTACCAATCATCCGGGTTTAATTGATTTTAAAGGAAAAACTTATTTATTTTACCATAACGGCGCTTTGCCCGGCGGTGGCGGCTTTACCCGCTCGGTTTGTGTAGACGAAGTAGGCTTTAACACAGATGGCTCATTACAACGCGTAACGCCAACAGCAAATGCTGTTCAAAAAGCGGTAAAAAACCTGAACCCCTACAACAGGGTGGAGGCCGAAACTATAGCCTGGGAAAGCGGTGTAGAAACCGCAAGCAGCAGTAGTAAGTCTGTTTATGTGACTGATATTGATAACAACGACTACATCAAAATAAGAAGTGTTGATTTTACAAAAGGAGCCAACCTATTTGAGGTTGGTGTAATGCCCTTAGCGGGCGGCCGTATCGAAATCAGGCTGGATAAGCCCGACGGAATTATGATAGGCACTTGCGAAGTACCTAAAAGTAACGGGGCTGGGGTGTGGCAAACGTCGACCGCTAAAGTTACGCAAGTAAAAGGCTTGCACGATGTTTACCTGGTATTTAAAGGCGGAAACGAAAAACTGTTTAATTTTGACTGGTGGCGGTTTGCTGCGAAATAACAATTCACAAAAACGAACAAATGAATACACTATATAAAAAAATATTACCGGCGTTAACCGGCCTGATTTTGTACACGGTTGCAGGAATCTCAAAGGTGCAGGCCCAAACGGTTTGGCTTGATGAATTGGACTTGAGCAACGCTACTCAGGGCTACGGGGTGCCTCAAAAAAATAAAACCGTTGATGGAAAGACCATCACCATTGCCGGCAAGACTTTTAAGCGTGGTTTCGGTACTCACGCCGAAAGTTCTTTGATGGTTGAGCTTAATGGCAAGGCGTCCGCATTTACAACTTATGTAGGCATCGACGACGAAATAAAAGGACACGAGCCTGCTGCCGAATTTGTAGTGAATGGCGACGGCAAAAAGCTATGGTCGAGCGGTGTAATGCGTTTGGGTGACAGCGCCCGTTTTTGCAAGGTCAATGTAGCAGGCATTAAAATGCTCGAACTCATTGTAACCGATGGCGGTAACGGCAATTACTACGACCATGCCGATTGGGCTGATGCCAGGTTTGAAACCAGCGGTGTAGGTGGCATTACTACGTTTAATCCGATTGCCAAAGTGCCTTATATACTAACACCCAAAGCCCCGGTATCACCCCGTATTAACGGTGCGTCGGTATTTGGCGTAAGGCCCGGCTCTCCGCTGCAATTTCAGGTAGCGGCCACCGGCATTCGGCCTATGGCTTTCCTTGCTGCCGGTTTACCTAAAGGTGTAAGCATTAATAAAAACACCGGGTTAATTACCGGGCGGCTCAATAAAGCCGGAACCTATGTAGTAACCCTGACGGCAAAAAATACCAAAGGCAGCGCCCAGCGAAAATTGCGCATTGTATGCGGTAAGCAACTGGCCCTTACACCGCCAATGGGCTGGAATAGCTGGAACTGTTTTGCCGGCGAGGTATCGGCCGAAAAGGTTAAACGTGCAGCTGCAGCCATGGTAAAAAGCGGATTAATTAACCATGGCTGGACCTATATCAATGTTGACGATTTCTGGCAAAATCACCGCGACTCAAAAGACCCAAGCTTACGCGGTAAGTTCAGGGACGAGGCCGGTAACATTATACCCAATGT
>CAJYSL010000335.1 GCA_913777515.1 uncultured Mucilaginibacter sp. | reverse complement strand
ACAAAATTATCAATGTAATTGTCATCAATCAGCAAACAGGTTTTATAGCCTTTAAACATGGTCATCAAATTTATGCTTTTGCAGCAATAAAAAAAATAAAGTATATGTTTTACTGAATGTTAATATTACCTGTAATTTGTTTTAATGTGGTTTCGGCTACCTTTGACTGATACTCGGCGTTGTAGAATATCGATTGAGCATTCAGGTAGTTGCGTTGTGCCTCTCTAATCTCCAGCGGCGTAATAGTACCGAGCCGGTATTTGGCTAAAGAAATATCCAGGCTTTTACGGGCCAACTCTACATTCGACTGGCCAAGTTTAATTAAATCTAATCCTGATAAATAACTGCTGTAAAGCGTATTAATCTGCGCTTCCACCTCTACGCGGGTACGCGCCACATTAATCTTCGAATTTTCAATCTGCAATTTGGCATTACGCTCCCGGCGCCACTGGTTAAAGCCGTCAAAAATGTTGATGGTAGCCGCCAAGCCATAGTTAAGGCCGTTAGAGTTTTGCACCCTAGCAAAGCCTGCGGGGTTACGGCTGTTATTCCAGATATAACCGGTGTTTACCGTAAGCTGCGGGTAACGGGTAGACCGTACCTGTTTTAAATTAATTTCAGAAATACGCTGATTGATAGCGGCAGACAGCACGGCCGGGTTTTGCGTTTGTGCCTGGTTAATAATATCGGCCAGCACCAGTTTTTCGTCTACAACAATAGTATCAGATACATTAAACTCGGTAGCCGGGTTGCGCGACATGATTCGGTTGAGCTCAATTTTGCTGGCCTTAAAATTTTGCAGCTGGCTAATGAGCGTTGAGGTGTCTGTATTTAAAGCTACCTCGGCATTGTAAACATCCAAACGGGCCACGCGGCCAACCTGAAAGCGGTCGTTAGCATAACGCAACTGTGTACGCGATATGGCAATAACGCTTTGCAGCGCTTCAATTTGTTTTTGCTGATTAACAAGGTCGTAGTAACTATTTAATACCGCAGCTACCGTTTGTTGTACAGTGTCTCGCAATCGCACCTGTCCTAACTTATCGCGCTGCTTTAAGGCATCATACGTGGCAAACATATTAAAGCCATCAAATACAGTCCAGTTAAGCGTAGCGCCGTAGTTATTACCGGTATTATTAGCCCCAATAATGCGGTTTACAGTGTTATCCGACCGTGTTTGTACAGTATTTAAAATACTATTGGCAATGGTATAGTTGCCGCTTATAGTAGGGAGTATACCTGCATTGCCCAGCGTAACATTATTACTGGCTATTTTAGACGTATTGCTTGATAAACGAATGTTGTAATTGTTTTGCAATGCAATTTCCATTGCATCCTTTAAAGTCAGCGTGGGCGCGCCAGGTACCTTACTGGGTTGTGCTTTGGCATCTTTTAAAGTTACCGTAGCAGCGCTAGGTAACTTGCCGGGTTGTGCCTTTACTTGGGTAAGGGCCGCAAAGCATACTATGGCAAGGCAAAGCAATTTTCTTAAACTCATAGAATACTTACAGATTTTCAATTAATAATGGCTCTTTTTTAGGGGCATCTTCCGGTGGTTCCTGGTCAGGGTCGCGGCGCGTTTTGGCAGCAAGCAATACATACATCATAGGTATTACATACAACGTTAAAATAAGCGAAAACATCATGCCCCCCATAATCACAATACCTAATGATACACGGCTTTTAGCACCAGCGCCTAAAGCAAATGCAATAGGCACTGCGCCCAATACCACGGCTAAGCTAGTCATCAGAATTGGACGCAGACGTGCGGTTGCAGCCTCTACAACAGCTTCATACTTGGCTAGGCCATGCTCCATACGCTGGTTAGCAAACTCCACAATCAAAATACCGTTTTTGGTTACCAATCCTACCAAGGTAATCATCCCGATTTCGCTGAAAATGTTGAGCGTTTGGTCAAATAACCACAACGACACAAACGCACCGGCAATAGCCAGCGGTACGGTTAGCATCACAATAACCGGGTCCATAAAGCTTTCAAACTGGGCCGCCAGTACCAGGTAAATTAGTAACAAGGCAAAACCAAAGGCAAATAAAATGTTGGACGAGCTTTCGGCATAATCTCGCGACGGCCCGCTTAATGCCGTGCTGAACGATGGGTCGAGCATTTTATTGGCAATGCGCTGCATCTCGGCGATACCATCGCCAATGGTATAACCCGGCGACAGGCCTGCCTGCACCGTAGCCGATTTGTAACGGTTAAAGTGATAAATGGCCGGTGGCGAGGCGCTTTCTTCTACTTTGACTACGTTATCCAATTGTATTAAGGTGCCTTTGGTGCTGCGTACATAAACAGATTTTAGGTCAAGCGGCTGGTCGCGGTTGGCACGGTCAACCTGGGCAATCACCTGGTACTGCTTTCCGCTCATTAAAAAGTAATCTAAACGACCGGCACTGTAATACAGCTGCAGGGTTTGCGAAATGGATTCGACCGATACACCCAAATCTCGCGCCCGGTCGCGGTCAGTAGTCACACGCAGTTCGGGTTTGGTAAATTTCAGGTTAACGTCTGATGTAGAGAACACCGGGCTTTTGCTGACCTCTGAAAAGAAAGTGGGCAATACCTTACGTATTTTTTCAAAATCCTGGTTTTGTATAACAAATTGTACGGGCAGTGAGGTACGTGCGCCACTACCGCCACCGCTAATAGTCTGTTCTTGTATTACCAGTGCGCGGGCATCCGGAAAGCGTTTGAGTTTAGCGTTCAGCCAGTCAGCAATTTGAGCCTGCGTTCGTGTACGTTTATCCGGGTCAACCAAACCAATACGGCCAAAACCCGAGTTGGCCGAACTGTTGCCTCCAAAGCCCGGCGACACAATCTCTAGGTTAATTTTTGCTTCGGGGATAGAGTCTTCAACCAGTTGCGATACCTTGTCCATGTATTTGGTCATGAACTCGTAAGTAGCACCTTCAGAGCCCGTAACGGTATAACGCAACAAGCTGCGGTCGTCAAGCGGGGCCAACTCCGCCGGAATGGCTTTAATTAAAACCCCAATCAACCCAATCGAAACCACCAGGATAGCAATAGCCACCCATTTATACCGCATAAACGACACCAGTGTTTGGGTGTAGGCGTTATTCATGCGCTCAAAAAACGGTTCTGTTTTTTCGTAAAAGGCCGACTTTTTATGGTTTTTGCGTACCAGCTTTACGTTAAGCATCGGCGTCAACGACAATGATACGAACGCCGAAATTAATACCGCACCTGCTACCACCACGGCAAACTCCCGGAATAACCTGCCCGTAAAACCCTGCAAAAATACGATAGGCAAAAACACTGCAGCCAGTGTAACCGAAGTAGATATTACCGCAAAAAATATCTCGGCCGAACCCTCAAAGGCAGCCTGCCGTACCGGCATGCCGTACTCTATCTTTTTATAGATGTTCTCGGTGACCACAATGCCGTCATCCACCACCAGGCCCGTAGCCAGTACAATGCCCAGCAAGGTTAAAATGTTGATAGAGAACCCAAACACATACATGATAAAGAACGCCCCAATCAGCGATACCGGAATATCAATCAGCGGACGGAAGGCAATGAGCCAATCGCGGAAAAAGAGATAAATAATGATAACAACCAGTACAAAGGAAATTACCAGTGTTTCTTCCACCTCTTCAATCGATTGGTTGATGAATCGGGTATTGTCCAGCGCTACCTGTAGTTTGATATCCGGGGGGAGGTCTTTTTTAATCTGATCCAGGCGTTTGTAAAAATCTTTGGCTATTTGTACATAGTTGGCGCCCGGTTGTGGTACCACTGCTAAGCCTACCTGCAATACGCCCGACTCTTTGAATGCCGTTTCTTCGTTAGCCGAGCCTAAAACGGCATAACCTACATCGCGGAACCTGACTACCCGGTTACTATCTGAGCGGATAATCAGGTTGTTAAAATCCTGCTCGGTAACCAGTTTACCTAAGGCTCTTACCGTTACCTCGGTATTGTTACCCGAAATTTTACCGGCAGGCAATTCAATGTTTTCCTGAGACAGAGCGGCACTGATATCTGAAGCCGTAAGGCTCAGGGCCGATAGCTTCATGGGGTCAATCCATAACCGCATGGCGTACTGACGCTGGCCCTGGATGTTGATAGCACTTACGCCCGGTATAGTTTGCAAGCCTTCCTGCAAAACGTTTTCGGCATAATCGTTAATCTGGGTTATGTTGCGGGTGTTACTGCTTACGGTAAGCGTGATGATGTTATCTGAGTTGGCGTCGGCCTTGCTTACTACCGGCGGTGCATTAATATCCTGCGGTAACTGGCGCTGCGCCTGCGAAACCTTGTCGCGTACGTCGTTAGCAGCGGTCTCTAAGTCGGCATCCAGGTCAAACTCTACAGTGATGTTGCTGGAGCCTACCGAACTGGTAGATGATATATTACGAATACCCTGCACCCCGTTGATAGCTTTTTCGAGCGGTTCGGTAATCTGCGATTCAATAACGTCGGCATTAGCACCCGAGTAGCTGGTACTTACACTGATGATAGGCGGGTCTACCGACGGGAAATCGCGGATACCCAAAAACTTGTAGCCAATAACCCCGAACACTACAATAACGACGGACATTACCGTAGCCAGCACCGGCCTTTTTATACTAATTGAGGATAAACTCATGCTTAACAGCTTATATAAACGGATGCCTGCAATGGCACCCGGATAGTTTTATTTAATGAACTACTTTGGTGATTTTTAAAGGCACTTTAGGGCGCATTTGTATAATACCCGAAATAATTAAGCTATCGCCGGGTTTTAAGCCGTCGGTAATTTCAATAGCCACATCAGTACGGGTATCTGTTTTAACCGGTACGGCAACTGCAGTGTCATTACGGGCAATGAACACCTTGCTCGATTTTAAATCGGGCACTACACATTGGGTAGGCACCAGTATGGTACGTGGTATTTGCTCCAGAATCAGGTTAATTTTGGCAAATCCGCCGGCACTGATTTCATTGTGCGGATTAGCCGCCCTGGCGCGTACCGTCAGCGTTCGCGACACGGGGTCGATAGCCGGGTCGATGGCATAAACCGTGGCCGAAAACGTTTTGCGCGAACTGGCTATGGTAAAGTTTACCTTGCTACCAACTTTTAGTAGCGGGCGATATTTCTCCGGTACCGAAAAGGTAACCTTCATGGGGTCGGTATTCACCAGCGTGGCAATAGGCGTAGTTGGTGATAAATAGCCGCCCGGGCTTACGCTGCGTAAACCAATAGTACCACTAAAGGGTGCCCGGATAACCGTGCGGGCAATTTGTGCTTTTACTACTTCGGCCTGGGCTTTTAAAGTATTATAGCTGGATAGCGAGGTGTCGTATTCCTGGCGGCTTACAGCCTCTTTTTCGAGTAGGATACGGTTACGATATTCGTTTTCTTTGGCTAAGGCCAGTTGGTATTGGGTCTGTTTAAGTGAGGCCTGTAAATCCTGGTCGTACACTTTTACCAAAACCTGGCCTTTAGTTACATGGCTACCCTCGCTAAAATAAATATTGGTAATGTTACCAGCGGTCTGGCTTACTAGGCTTACTCGCTCATTAGGGTCAACGGTGCCGGTAAGTTCAATATCGTTGTTCAGCACCGTATCTTTAACAATCTGTACGGTTACCGGTACGGGGCCGCCTTTCTTTTTGCCGTCTTTACCGCCGCCTGCGCCGCCACTACCCTGGGCCTGACCAGCTTTTTCTTTACTACCATGAAGTTTATTGTAAATCAGGTATCCTACAACTAATGCGATGGCAATGTAAACGATGTATCTAATCTTCATGAATAGTTTTTCCTTCGGTAATTGGTGTTAAATTTAAATTTTTGCAGCGGTTTATACTATCGAAGTCCGGCTGCTTTACTGGGTTAATTTAAATACCGGCAACATTCGGGCTGGTAATAATCGCCGTAGCTGCATGCCGCTGTTTTACTAACCTGCAAAATAAGGTCATATTGCAGCGCCATTGGGTATGTATCAACCATTTTACAACGGGTATAATAGCTGTTAACCAACCGTTAAGCTGCAATAAATGTTTAAATTGCCGCCATGAAAAAATGGGGTTTTAACGTTGTTATATTTTTTTGTTTTTTTCTGATGAGTTTATCTGCTGAGGCAGCCGGCGCGCTGCAAATTTCTTACACGGTTAGTTTTCCGGAGGCGCAGGCCCATTATGCCGATATTGAGATGGATATCAAAGGCTTGTCGCAAAGCAAGCTTAACCTGCATCTGCCGGTATGGACACCCGGCTCATACCTGGTGCGCGAGTTTTCTAAAAATGTAGAGTCGTTTAGTGCTGCAAGTGGTAGCAAAGCGGTAGCGTTTACCAAAACCCGCAAAAACGTTTGGCAAATCAACACGCAGGGTTTAAGTTCGGTTAAAGTAAAATATCGTTTTTACTCTTTCGAAATTTCGGTACGTACTGCGTTTATTGATGTTACTCATGCCTTCCTGGCTACATCCAACATGTTTTTTTATCCCGAAGGCGGACTGAATTTGCCTTCAACTATCCATATCATCCCTTACAAAAATTGGGACAAGGTATCAACCAGTTTAGATATGGTGGGTAATGACCCTTTTACCGTAAAATCGCCTAACTACGATATTTTGTACGATTCGCCTATCGAGGTAGGTAACCAGGATGTGTTTGGCTTTAAGGCAGCAGGCGTAAATTATGAAGTAGCCATGTATGGTGGCGGTAATTACGACAAAGAACGCCTCAAAAAAGACATGGCCCAAATTATTGAGGTAGAAACAGCCATCTTTGGCGAAAACCCGAATAAGCGCTATGTATTCATCGTGCATAATTACTCAAAAGGGGGCGGAGGTCTGGAGCATTTAAGCTCAACCGTGTTGGGCGCTGCCCGCGATGGCTATGCTAAAGAATCTACCTACGAAGGTTTTTTAGGCCTGGTAGCGCATGAACATTTCCACTTGTGGAATGTAAAACGTTTGCGCCCTATTGCTTTAGGTCCGTTTGATTACGATAACGAAAACTACACGACCAATTTATGGATTGCCGAAGGTTTTACGGCTTATTACGACAACCTGGCGGTAAGACGTACGCAATTGTTCCCGGTAGAGCATTACCTGGGAGCTTTGGCTACCGATTTTAATATTATTGATAACACGCCGGGTACTAAAGTGCAGCCTTTAGCCATGGCCAGCTTTGATGCCTGGATTAAGAGCTACCGCCCTGATGAAAATACGGTGAATACCAGCATTTCATACTACAATAAAGGTGCAATAGTTGGTATGATGATGGATTTAGAAATTATCAATGCCACGCAAGGGCGCCAGTCGTTAGATGATGTGATGCGCTATATGTATAACGAGTATTACAAAACTAAAAAGCGCGGCTATACCGATGCCGAGTTTAAACAGGCGGTAGAAAAATTTGCCGGCAAAAACATGGATGAGTTTTACCGCAAATACATCAACGGGGTTGATAAGATGGACTACGACCAATACTTAGGCTATGCTGGTTACAAGGCGGTTGATGAGTACGCCGGTTTAGAAGGTCCGGATTTAGGTATCAGGATGGTTATGGTTAACGGTAAACTCAGAATCAGCAGCATATTGCGCGGTACCTCAGCCTGGGTTGACGGTTTAAGCGTAAATGACGAATTAATATCTATTGATGGTGTGCCGGCAACCGACCCTAAAACACTGATGTTAAACAAACGGGTAGGCGACAAAATATCGGTGGTAGTAACACGCGATGGACAGACGCTGACCATACCGGTAACCTTACTGCAGAGTACGCAGGTAAAATACCATATCGAAAGTATGTCGTCACTTTCGCCGCAGCAGGAAGTGGTGCGTAAAAAATGGCTTAAATTATAATTTTAAATCAGGCAACTTTCGGTAAGTCTGTTGCGTATACCGATTATACCCAATAACCAGGAGCATGATGATAGCAGTATTGTTTTTTTACGCAGCAGCTTTTACGTTGATATTTTCGGCAGTAATGGTATACAACAATTACAAAATGCGCAAGCAGCAGATGGCACCTGTTAAGGTATTAGCCCTTAAAGCTTCGCAGCGCGGCTAAGCGCACTGAATAGCTTTGATTAAAAGGAAAGTTTTAGGTTAAGATTGAATAAGTAGGCTTGGCATCGTAATGATGTCAGGCCTTTTTTGTGTATTAAAATCTTAAACTATTCTTATTGCAAATAGATTTACTTCTTGTCCTTCATGAGTTTTTGAAGTATTTCTTTTCCTTCTTTATTATTAGGATTTAGCTCAATCGACTTTTTATAGTTATATATGGCGAGTGGAATATTGCCAGATTTGAGGTAAGCCTCTCCAAGGCTATCGTAAGCATTAGAAGAATTGGGGTAAGCTTTTACATTTTCAACAAATAAGCCAATGGCATTTTCTAGACGTCCGGAATTGAGTTGGTTGTAACCACAATCATTAATGAACTCTTCTGTCGCGGTAATGCTATATCCGAACTCATCAGACAATGTTTTAAAGTGTCGAGTAATATCTTGGTAGGTAATATTTGAATTCCCGTAATAGTCGATGAACCAGTTTTTGTAAATAAATTTAAGTCCATCAAATAGACTTTTATAAGGAGCAGAAAAATGGTTCTCGTCGTTGTATTTTTTGTATGCCCAGCTAAACCATGTTGGAGCAAGTTGTTTTAATCCTGATACCAATAAATCAACTTTCTGCGTGTTTTCTTTGCCTATTGCTATAAATAGTTTGCCATTATGTGGGTGCGAAGCTTTGATAAACGATTGAAGATTAAAAAGCATCTTATCGTTGATTCCGTTAATTGCAGGGCTTGTTAGAATCATGGCAGGAAACAAGTTCGGCATTTGCTTTTTAGTATACAATGCAAACAACCCACCTAAAGAATGTCCAACCAGTATGCGGTAGGGCTGTACCCTGTAGTGGGTATCCACGTATTGAATTACTTCATCTGATAAGTACTTCAAAAACCGGCCGGCTCCGGCATTAGCTATTGTTTGAGAACTGTCAATCGTGCCATTAGCCTTTTTTACATAATG
>CAJYSL010000334.1 GCA_913777515.1 uncultured Mucilaginibacter sp. | reverse complement strand
TATAGACAATCAGTTTGCTAAAATCAGCATTATTGGTTTGCTTTAAAAAGCTCGTCCAATCTGCATGATTGTCTTCAATTATCGCTTTAAAATCATTTGCTGACCAGTCCGGCCAAACAGGGCTCCCCGGTGCGGGTAAATGTTTACACCGCTTAAGCCATACTTGCTGCGCTGCCAGCAAGTGCGCCATCAGCCCAACAGCTTTAACCGGCTCATAAGCGGCAATAATGCAATCCAGCATTTGTAAATTGGCAAATCGGTCGTAGTTAAAAAGTTTAATAAAGTAATCTTTCATGGCAATGCGCTGGTGAATTTAAGCAAATATATCTGCGGAGGTATATATGGCAAAACATGCGGCGGTATTAAATTTTTGCTACTTTTACCATTCTTAAATTTACAATAGCAGGTAAGCCTGTTGGTTTGCCTTTTTATATATTATACAGCATGTTTTCTACAGCCAGCATAGCCCGGTTTAATCAACTCGAAACACCGTTTTACTACTATAACCTGCAGTTGTTGCAGCAAACGCTTGATGCTTGTCAGCAAGCGGCGCGCCAGCACCAGTATCATGTACATTATGCGTTAAAGGCAAACTTTAACTCAAAAGTGTTGCAAACTATACAGGCGGCCGGTATGGGTGCCGATTGCGTGAGCGGTAACGAGGTAAAAGCTGCTATTGCACATGGCTTTGATAAAGGCAAGGTTGTGTTTGCGGGCGTAGGTAAATCTGACCGAGAAATTAACGCTGCGCTGGATGCCGATATATTTTGCTTCAACGTAGAGTCGGTTCAGGAACTGGAAGTAATTAACGAACTGGCTACAGCCAAGGGCAAAACCGCTCAGATAGCTATCCGCATTAACCCTAACGTAGATGCACACACGCATCATTATATTACCACCGGTTTAGAAGAAAACAAGTTCGGCATCAATACCTGGCAGTTAGACGAGGTAGTGGCTACGCTTAAAGCAAGCGCTAACCTTAAGTTTGCCGGATTACACTTTCATGTCGGTTCGCAAATTACCAACCTGGATGTATTTAAAAACCTTTGTTTGCGGGTAAATGAACTGGGCGAGTGGTTTGAGCAACAACAAATGCCTGTACGCGTGCTTAACGTTGGCGGTGGTTTAGGTGTTGATTATTACCATCCGGATACCAATAACATCTGCGATTTTGCAGGTTATTTTAACGTATTTAAACAACATCTTAAAGTAAAAGCGGGTCAGGAAGTACACTTTGAGTTAGGCCGTGCATTGGTTGCCCAAAGCGCTTCATTAATTTCGAGAGTACTTTACGTAAAAAACGGGCAGAAAAAAAACTTTTTGGTGCTGGATGCCGGCATGACTGAATTGATTCGCCCGATGCTTTACCAGGCCTATCACGAAATTGAAAATATCAGCCAGCAACAAGGTGATGATACCACTACCGTAAACTACGATGTTGTAGGGCCGATTTGCGAAAGTACCGATTGTTTCCGTACGGATGTAGCACTGCCACAATCTAAACGCGGCGACCTGATTGCTATCCGCACGGCAGGCGCTTACGGCGAGGTGATGGCCTCGGGCTACAACCTGCGCGACCATGTGCAAAGTGTTTACTCTGTTGAGCAAGAGCAGGAGGTGATGTAATTATCACATCGGCTTAACTTTAAGTTCATACCTTACCTGTAGCTTGCCGTAAATCAATTAACAGGTTATGAAAACTTTATTGTTCATCAAATCAGCGCTGGTTAATTTAAAAGAATGGTTAATCTTACGCAGTTTAAAATCTTCGTTTATACACTAAGTGTTGCTTTTTAAACCGCTTTTATCCGTTTTGCCAGAACAATTTTGCCTAAGCTTAGTTGGCCTTACTTAAATGGATAATAAGCAAACTACCAACTCGTTCAACCATAGTCTATTTGGCTCCGGCTTTAGCTGGGGGGTATCGGCCGCGGCTTTTCAAACCGAGGGCGCCTGGAATACCGACGGTAAGGGTGTATCCATTTGGGATACCTTTACGCATGCTAAAGGCAAAGTACACCAGGGACAGCATGCCGAAATAGCCTGCGATTTTTATAATCGCTACCGCGAGGATATTGACCTGGTTGCGTCGCTTAATATTCCGAATTTTCGCTTTTCTATTGCCTGGTCGCGCATTTTGCCGCAGGGCACCGGCCCCATTAATCAGGCAGGTATTGATTTTTATAACGATGTTATTAATTACTGTTTGCGAAAAGGGGTAGAACCCTGGCTAACGGTTTACCACTGGGATTTACCGCAAGCCTTGGAAGCGCAGGGCGGCTGGACTAACCGCGATAGCATATCCTGGTTTAGTGCCTTCGCCGCTATTTGTGCCGAGCATTTTGGCGACCGTGTTAAACACTGGATGGTGATGAATGAACCCGCAGTATTTACCGGGGCTGGCTACTTTTTGGGTTTACATGCTCCCGGCCGTACCGGATTAAAAAACTTTTTACCGGCCGTACATCACGTTACCCTAAGCATTGCAGCGGGAGCAAAGGTGTTACGCAATTTAATGCCGGATGCCGTAATAGGCACAACTTTTTCTTGCTCACATATTGATGCTTACAGTTCGCAGGCCAATGATGTGGCTGCCGCCAATCGTGCCGATGTACTAATTAACCGTTTGTTTATTGAGCCGCTGCTGGGAATGGGCTATCCCATGGCTGATTTGCCGGTGCTCAAAAAAATAGAAAAATATATCAGGCCCGGAGATATGGAAAGCCTGGCTACCGATTTTGATTTTATCGGTTTACAGAATTATACCCGCGAAGTAGTTAAATATTCCTTTTTTACGCCTTACATCAGCGCCAAACTGGTAGAAGCCAAAGACCGTAAAGTGCCCACTACCGATATGGGCTGGGAGGTTTACCCGGAAGCCATTTATAAAGTCATCAAAAAATTCAGTGCGTATCCGCAGATAAAAAATATTTTAATTACAGAAAACGGTTCCGCATTCCCGGACGAGTTAACCGGCGACGGACAGATTCAGGATAACCAACGCATACAGTACCTGCACGACAATTTGCAGCAGGTACTAAAGGCTAAAACCGAAGGTTGCCCGGTAGACGGTTATTTTGTATGGACGCTGACCGACAATTTTGAATGGGCCGAAGGGTATCGCCCAAGGTTTGGTTTGATTTATATTGATTTTGCTACCCAGAAGCGTACGGTAAAACAATCCGGACATTGGTACAAAGCCTTTTTGCAAAAAGCATAAATATCAAATTTGCAAAAAGCAAGGCAGCTTTAGGTAAAGCCAAATTACCTGATATATTTGTGTACCAATCAAACCTGAAATTTTACAACTACCATTATGATTAAAGTAGGACTGCATGGCGCCGAATTTTTTGCACGGCATGGTTATTACGCCGAAGAGCAAATATTAGGAAACTACTTTGTGGTGGATATTGAGGTATCTTTCCATCCGCATGGCCCGTTGAGTGAAGATGACCTGCAGCACACCTTAAATTACGAGCAGCTTTACGCCATTGCTGCCCACGAAATGAAGCAAACCCGCCAACTGCTCGAAACCGTTGCCCAAAGTATAGCCGATACCATTAAGCGTGATTTTGATTACATCACCGCTGCGGTAGTAACGGTTAAAAAGCGTAACCCGCCGCTTAAAGGCAAAGTAGCTGCCTCAAGCGTAACGGTATCACTGTAAAATATTTTTAGTTGGTGTTGGTAATCAGTCCCGGCTGGTCGTACTCAATCATGCGCTTGCGTTCGCGCTGGGGGATTGGGATAGATTTGTTGTTGGCGTAATCGTAGCTGATACATACTGACTTACCGGTGGTGCAAATTTCTTCGCCGTTTGCGGTGTGTTTCACCAGTACGTAGGTAACATCAAAACTACTGTTACCAATGCGCGAGGTGCGCAGGTAGCACGAAATCTGGTCGTCAACTGTTATTGGTTTCAGGTAGTTAATTTCCGAGCGGCCTAAAATAACGCCGCTTGCTTTTAAGTCCCATTCTACAATCTCGCGCCAGTAACTCAAACGGGCTATCTCAAAAAAAGTAAGGTATATGGTGTTGCTCACATTCCCATAGGCATCAATATCCGAAAAACGGATGGGTATGGGCGTACTATATCTATAATTAGCTAAATTTTCAGTCATTATATGTCAAAAAGTCTCTTCTTAAAAATTTTATAAGACAAAATGTCGTTTAAAAGCGCGTTTTGGTGCTTGGTACAACACTTGTATATGATG
>CAJYSL010000333.1 GCA_913777515.1 uncultured Mucilaginibacter sp. | reverse complement strand
TTATATTTGGCGGCCTGATAGAAATATTGCAGTTGTATGTTTTTACTTGGCGCAGCGGCGAATGGAATGACTTATTTGCCGACAGCGTAGGCGCAGGAATGGCTACTTTTAGTACACTATTATTAGTAACAGCCTTCAATGATGAAAAAAATTAAATGGATTGGTGCAGTAGCGATTATGCTGGTTTCGTTAACGTCGTGCGGTATATTTAAAAAAGACTGCAACTGCCCTCATTTTGGCAATAATTTAAAAAATCATACTCCGCAGCGCAACGTTTAGCGGATAACGCAAAGTCTAAAATTTACCAACAGATTCCTGTTTTTTTACCGAAATCAAACACACCGTTTATTTGGATTTGATTTAAATAAGCACTATGTTTGTTTCGGTTTATGAAGAAGCTTTCGCAATTACAAGTAGGTAAAAAAGGTGTGATTAAGGAATTTACCGACCTGGAAATGTCCTTAAAACTGATGGAGATGGGTTGCTTGCCAGGCGAGGAAATTGTTATTGAGCGGGTAGCGCCCCTGGGCGATCCTATTGCCATTAACGTTTCCGGTTATATGCTTAGCTTACGTAAGCAAGAAGCTTCGACCATTATTTTACAGTAGTTTATTGCATTGAAGGCAGAGATTAGAGTTGCGCTTGTAGGAAACCCCAATACCGGTAAATCAACCCTTTTTAACCTACTTACCGGCCTTAACCAAAAAGTTGGAAACTTTCCGGGTGTTACGGTTGATAAAAAAACCGGATACTGCAACCTACCTGATGGCCGCCGTGCCGAAATCATTGACCTTCCGGGCACATACAGCCTCTACCCCAAAAGCCGCGACGAATCCATTGTTTTTTCGGTATTAGCCGACAAGGGCAACCAGCAAGCGCCTGATTTGGTGGTTGTCATCCTGGACGCTTCTAACTTAAAACGCAACCTTTTACTCTATACGCAGGTTGCCGATTTGAAAATACCGGTAGTAGTAGCACTTAACATGATGGATGTGGCCAAAAAAGACGGCATCAGCATCAATGTAAATAGCCTGGCCACCAAACTTGGCGTGCCGATAGTACCCATATCTGCCCGGCGTAATGAGGGTATTGACGAACTTAAAAAGAATATTTCTTACGCCAATAAGTTTGCGCTGCAGCAAGACTCTATCGACGTTAAGGCGATTGCCCCGCAACTGGTAGATGCCATTGGCGAGGAAATGCAGATAGACAACCCCTACTACGCGCTACAACTGGCCCACCAGCACGAGCATCTTACCTTTTTATCAGCAAGTGATAATGACCGCATCGAGCAGTTGGAGCAAACGCACAACTTCCATTCGCAAAAAGCACAGGCTACCGAAACCATTGCCCGGTACAATTACATTAATGATTTACTGTACGATACCGTAAAGGTTAAAGAAGCTGCGCACGAAGAAAATACCAGTAACCGAATTGACCGCATCCTTACCCATCGGGTATTCGGCTTCCTGATTTTCTTTGGCATTTTGTTATTCATTTTTCAGGCTATTTTTGCCTGGTCGGCCTACCCGATGGATTTGATTGAAAAGCTGTTTGTATGGATGCAAACTGGCGTACATCAAATGCTGCCTGCCGGCCCGCTTACCGACTTACTGGCCGATGGGGTGATTGCCGGCCTGAGCGGGGTATTGGTCTTTATACCGCAGATTGCCATTCTGTTTGCCTTTATTGCCATTTTAGAAGATACCGGCTACATGGCCCGTGTTACGTTTATGATGGATAAGGTGATGCGCAAGGTGGGACTGAACGGAAAATCGGTAGTGCCGCTGATTGGCGGTTTTGCCTGCGCCGTACCCAGCATTATGAGTACCCGTACCATCGAAAACTGGAAAGACCGGATGATTACCATTATGGTAACGCCGCTCATTAGTTGTTCGGCCCGGTTACCGGTGTATACTTTGCTAATTGCGCTGGTAGTGCCCAGCCGCAATGTATGGTGGATATTTAACCTTCAAGGTTTAGCACTTACGGGCATGTACCTGCTCAGTATGGTATCGGCAGTAGTAGTAGCCTGGGTTATGAAGCATATTTTAAAGGCACGCGAGAGGGGTTACTTTATTATGGAGTTACCGGTATACCGCATGCCGCGCTGGAATAACGTATTGCTCACCATGTTTGACCGTGCCAAAACCTTTGTATTGGAGGCTGGAAAAGTAATTATTGCCGTGTCGGTGATTTTATGGGTACTGTCGTCTTACGGACCGGGCGATACGTTTAAGCAGATTGAGAAAAAATACGAGCAGCCGCAGTATGGTCAAAAAATGAAGCCGACCGAAATTGAGCATGCTATTGCATCAGAAAAATTGGAAAGCTCTTACGCCGGCCACTTAGGCCATGTGATTGAGCCGGTCATCAAATCTTTGGGCTTCGACTGGAAAATTGGCATTGCTTTAATTACATCTTTTGCCGCTCGAGAGGTTTTTGTGGGCACCATGGCTACTATTTACAGCGTAGATAATGCCGACGAAATTCAATCAGTAAAAGCCAAAATGGGCAACGCCCGCAATCCCGAAACCGGCCAGCCTACGTTTACACTGGCAGTAGCCTTTTCGCTGATGATGTTTTACGCTTTTGCCATGCAATGCGCCAGCACAGTGGCTATTGTATACCGCGAAACCAAAGACTGGCGCTGGCCTGCCGTACAATTTTTGTACATGACGGTTTTAGCTTATGGTGCGAGTTTTATTACTTATACGTTGTTGAAGTAACAGTATTTTATTGCAGATTCTCGTTTACAGCCTTATTAACTTCATCCGCCCAAGCATATAAACCATTATTGCCAAAAACGCCACCTTTTAAAAATCGAGTTAAAAATTCAGCGAACGAATTTGTTAAAATGATTCTTTCTTCTTTAGCAGATAGGGTTGTTATTAGATAGTCATTCACATTGGCTGGGTTAATCTCAAGACACCACATATCGCAGTAGACAAGATATTCGGCCAAATAAATATTGCCCGTCCTATCATCAACAAGATATTCTAAAGACACTATATTGAATAGGTCTTCTTCTGATTCAAAACCATTAGCAAAACGGTAAAACTGCTTCACATCATTAGGTAATATAATACCTGTAGATTTTTCGAATTGTTCAATTGATTCTTCACTAGCACTTTGGTTTAGTGTGATGTCAGTTTCATCAAGATGCCGTTGCAAGAAATCAATTACTGAGTCTATAGTCATGTCGAATGTCTATCACTAAAATAAGGTATTTGACTTGTTAGTTAATAATCAGTTTTTCTATGCTTATTTTTGGTGAGGAGTATTTGTGGATAAGACTAAAGTATTAGAGAAATATGTACCTGCGGGTGCAGCCCCGCTGGTAGCTAATTGGATTGATTATTTTAAGTGCGAATTTAAAATATCGCGCAGCCGCAACAGTAAGTTTGGCGATTACCGGCCACCTTTTGGCGGCAAGGGGCATCGTATATCTGTTAATCATAATCTCAACCCTTACGCTTTCCTGGTCACTACCGTCCACGAGTTTGCCCACCTGCATACCTGGAACCAGCACCAGCATTTAATTAAGCCGCACGGTCCCGAATGGAAAAGCAACTTTAAAAAGATGATGCAACCCTTTTTTGAGCGGCAGGTTTTCCCGGCAGATATTACTGCGGCCATAACCGCCTACCTGAACAACCCGACGGCCTCCAGCTGTTCTGATTTAAATTTATACCGTGCCTTGCGTAAATACGATGCTGCCCAAGCCGCAGCTACTACTGTTGAAAAGTTACCGTTAAAAGCCGTTTTTAAAATTAAAGATGGCCGTGTATTCCGAAAAGAAGAGCAGTTACGTAAGCGTTTCAGATGCGTGGAGATTGCCACCAAGCGCATTTATCTGTTTAGCCCTGTAGCCGAGGTGGAATTAGTGGAGGTTGCCTGAAAGAATATCTTTATAAAAAGGATGCATTAAATGTTTTGTATTTACCCAAGACAGTTTATTACTATTTAGTATAGCAACACGCGAACGTGTTGTTTCTGTGTTATCAAAAAGATATATGGTATCAAAAAGATAAGCATACTTTTGAAGATTTACTTTGCTACTTGAATATCTCCGTACGATATCTGCATTGAGTACACCATGACCAAACTTAGATCGTCGTTCTTCGACACGAATAATATTATCCAAGACTGACTTCAATGAGATATAATATAAAATCACTCTATATCCCTGGTCTTTAGCATAAATAATATCTCTCATCTCAGCGTTACCCGAGAATGTTGTTTCGAAAGCTATATCAACTCTATCAGACAATGCCTTTTTGCGCCTTTCCAAAGCGATACGTGCTGCCGCTACATAATGCTGATAACGTCCGAGTTCTGCTTTAGCAATCTCATCAGGATTAATTATTGCACTTCTTATTTTACCTTTATAAACAAGATAATCAACTAAGGTAGTTTTACCAGACCCGTTGGGTCCACCAATTACAATAAGTAATGGTTGACTATTGTTCATTCAACAATTTTATCTGCTCTTCGAACAAGCGCAAATCATCAGTAAGTATCTTCCGAACCAACATTTTTGCGCCATTAGGATATTCCTTAACAAATAAGTTACCGTCCATCGTTTCAGGATAATCTTCGCTACGATAAAATATCGGAACACCCGCCTTCAGCATTTGCTTGGCTCCCCAGTCAGCACCTTCGTCTATAATGCGTTGCGTTGGGTCTTCTTCGTAAATTTCTTCTAATGTCATCATGATAGTAAAGCACTAAAAGCCGTTTAATTCCGGGCTGGTAAACGTGGCATCCAGCATGCTATAATCAAACTCGGGCCTCAAAGTGTAGCGGAGCTGCACTAAGCCGCTGTCGTATGCCTGCGTACCGGTGAGTAACAGGTTTACCTTTTTTTGCAGTTGCTGAAACAAGGGCTTGCCTCCACCTAAAATGACAGGATGTACCGATAAAAGCATATCAGTAACTAATCTTTTTTCCAGGAATGTAGTGAGCAAATTGGCGCCGCCAAACAACCAAACTTGTCCGCTTTCGTCATCGGCTAATATCTGCTTAACACGCTCATCAAAACTTTGACGGGTAATAATCTCTACCTTGGCGTTCGTGGCCTCAGTAATGGTATCAGAAAACACGCATACTTTATCAATCCCCGGAAAGTACTCATCTTCCATACCGGCCACAAGCTCATAACTTTTACGGCCAATAAAAACGGTATTGGTATCGAAAAAAAACTCGGCCATGCCATAGTCCTGGTCGTTCAGGCACCAATCAAATTCGCCGTTAGGCCCTTCAATAAAACCATCCAGGCTTACGGCCAGGTTTAATATTACTTTTCTCATGTTAATCTTTTTCGGCAGGCCCGTTTTTTTCGGCCCAGCGTTGTGCAAACGACTTTTCGGCTACCACCGGCATTTCGCGGTATTTACCCCACGATTTTTTAAATAAGTTTTTGAGCAAAAAGTTTTTAACGCCGCCGCCAAAAAAGTCGGTTAACTTGCGGCTTTGCATTGCGGTTTTCCAGGCTGCCCAGCCCCATTTTTCGGGCGTGCTCACCAAGCCGCCTTTTACCGCATCGCGACGGTTAAGCAACAGCATTTTATGAATATCTATTTTAACCGGGCAAACCTCTGTACATCGGCCGCACAAACTTGAGGCGTAGCTCAGGTGTTTAAACTCTTCCATTCCCTTCATGTGCGGCGTAATCACCGAGCCTATCGGCCCACTGTAAGTGGTATTATAAGTATGGCCACCTATGTTTTGATATACCGGGCAGGCATTTAAACAGGCGCCGCAACGAATACAGTACAGCCCCTGCCGCTGGTCTTTCTGAGCCAACAGGTCAGTCCGGCCATTATCCAGCAGTATTACATACATCTCTTCCGGGCCGTCAGTCTCGTTAGGCTGACGCGGACCGTTCAGGATAGTGTTATAAACCGTCAAGTTCTGCCCTGTTCCGTGGGTAGCCAGCAAAGGCCAGAACAAGTCTAAATCGGCCATTGAAGGAATTATCTTTTCGATACCCACTACGGCGATGTGTATTTTAGGAAAGGTGGTATTTAAACGGGTGTTGCCCTCGTTTTCGCTTAAGGCGACTCCGCCCGTGTCGGCAATTAAAAAGTTGGCACCGGTAATGCCTACGTCGGCCTGCAAATATTTTTCGCGCAGCAACTCGCGGGCCTTGCCAGCTAACTGGTCGGGCGTGGCATCAATAGGGGTACCAAACCGCTCATTGAAGAGCTTAGCGATGTCTTCTTTAGACAAGTGCATGGCCGGCGTTACAATGTGGTAAGGCTTTTGCCCCAGCAATTGCACAATGTACTCGCCTAAATCAGTCTCGAGCGATTCTATATTATTCAGCTCCAGAAACTCATTTAAATGAATTTCTTCGGTAGCCATAGTTTTTGATTTGACTACTTTACGGGCGCCTGCTTTTTCAATAATGTTCAGGATTTCCTGCTGGGCCTCCACCACGTCATTGGCCCAGATGACTTTGCCGCCGCGACGTTGAAAATTGGCTTCAAACTCGGGTAAAAACTTGTCCAGGTTTTCCATCACCCGCCATTTTACTACGTGAGCCTTACGTTTGGCCGTTTCTAAATTGGCCAAACGTGCCGTACCACGCGCTACTGCCGCATGATACTTGCCCATATTGTAATTAATGATACGCCTGTGGTTGGGCTCAAACGCCTTTACTTCCGAATCTTCCAAAAATTTCTCAGCCGTACTTCCCATGCAAGCAAATATAATGAGCGATTAAATGAATTATAAATATATGAATGAATAAAACGCCTGAATGTGTGCTTAAAATACGGTTAAGCCTTAATAATTTATTAACATTTCAAAATTGCCTGTAAAAAGCAAGCGCCGTGCAGGTTATGCATAGCGCTTGCTTTTTATTTATTATCAATGATGATTTTACTATCGGGTAGCCGGCATGTTGTTGGTTACATCAACAACCGGGCGGGCATCACGGTTAGCTAAATCCCAGCCGGTGTAAAATACCAGTTGGGTACGTTTAACCAGCAACGGGAAATCAATTTTGCTTACCTCATCACTTACGCGGTGATAATCTTCGTGCACACCATCAAAATAGAAAATGATAGGCACATTGTGTTTAGCAAAGTTGTAATGGTCAGAACGGTAGTAAATGCGCTCCGGGTCATTAGGGTCGTTGTATTTATAATCAACAGCCAGGTTGGTATAGGTACTGTTGGCGCTTTCGCTTATTTTATGAAGCGTAGTGCTTAACTTGTCCGAACCAATCAAATAGCAATAATCTGGCGAATCTTTGTGAGCAGGGTCGCGGCGGCCAATCATATCAATATTCAAATCGGCAACGGTATTAGTTATCGGGAACACCGGATGCTCTGAGTAATACTCAGAACCTAACAAACCTTTTTCTTCGCCTACGTTACCTAAAAACAACAGGGTACGGCGTGGGCCTTTACCTGCCTTTTTTGCTGCGCTGAAAGCACGGGCAATTTCCAGAATACCGGTGGTACCCGACCCGTCATCGTCGGCACCATTATTAATACGGTCGCCTGGAGTCCCTTCGGGCAGCATACCAATATGGTCATAATGCGCCGAGAAAACTAATATCTCATCTTTTAACTTAGGGTCAGAACCCGGCATGTAGGCTACAATGTCTACTGCTTTGGCGTCTTTTACCTCGGTTTCATAATCGGCAGTAACATCAGCTTTGATGGTTTGTGCAGCAACAGTAGCTTGTGCAGCCGAAGCCTTTAAAGCTTCATAAGTTTTGCCTGATGCTTTTAAAATCTGTTCGGCCACTGCCGGGCTGATAGTAACTGATAACGCTCTTGGTGTATTAGGTCTTGCATTAGCACCCTGGCCATTGTTAGGGATTAATGCACCTTCACCCGGGCGTTGTCCGGGCTGTGCATCGCGCTTTAAAGTCATGCGCTCTGCAATTTTGCCACCCATACCGGGGCGTACATTGTTTACCGATAATATCAATGCCGGATTTTTGCTGCGTACAGCGCTCATCATACCCATAGCACCACGGCGTTGCTGAGCAGGGTCGGCTGCCGGAGTACCTGGCTTAGGCTCACCTATTACCATTACCACTTTACCGGTCAGGTCGGCGCTGCCTACCTCGGCCTCACTACCGTAACCTACAAACACTACCTCGGCACCTTTGATGTTTTGTGTACCGTTACCACCGGCCACAGTATAATCTGTTCCGTAAGTTAAGGTACGGCCATTAACCGCGAACGATTTAAAGTTGAAAACGGTGTTGGTTAAAGGAATATCTAAAAAGTAAGAACCTTTATTAGCCGGTAATAAGCCAATCTTTTTATACTCGCCTGCTAAGTAGGCTGCTGCCCTGTCCGCACCAGGTTTACCTGTTTCGCGGCCTTCCATAGCATCCGAGGCAATGATAGTAAGTTGTTTTTTGGCGTCTTCAACGCTGATGACCTGGGCGTATTTAACGGCAGTGGCATTTTTTTGGGCGCATGCCCCAAGTGCAGCTAATAAAGCCACACTACTTAACATAGACTTCTTCATGTTTAAATCAACCGATTACAAGCTGCAAGATAAGCAAACCCGCCATAGCAGATAAGCAACAAATATGTGACCGAAACTAGCAGGACATTTTGCCCACGCGGGTAGCGTGGCGGCCGCCTTCAAACTCGGTAGACAAAAAACTTTCTACAATAGCCTTGGCATCGTCCAGCGAAATAAACCGCTCAGGAATACAAACGATATTAGCATTATTATGCCTGCGGGCCAGGCTGGCCAGCTCGGTTTGCCAGCAAATGGCGGCGCGTATACCTGCATGTTTGTTGGCTGTCATGGCTACTCCATTGGCACTACCGCAAATCAGGATACCAAAATCAAATTCACCGCTCTCAACCGCTGATGCTACCGGATGAGCAAAATCAGGGTAATCGGTAGACTCGGGTGAATCTGTACCGAAATTTTTGACAGTAGCTTGCGGAAGCCACTTTAATAACGCTTCTTTATAGGTGAAGCCGGCATGGTCTGAACCAATGGCTATCTTTAAATTTTTGTTCATTTATATGAATTTTAAATTATGCAAACGCGGCTAAGCAGACGCCTGGTCTTCTCTGAGCATTAACTCATCGTGCTTTTTCTTTTTGCGTTTTTCTACCCGGCCAGCTACCACAATACCTACTTCATATAAAATAAACAGCGGCACACTCACAATCATCATAGTAAGCATATCGGGTGTTGGGGTAATTACTGCTGCAATAATCAGGATACCCACAATGGCATATCGTCTGCCCGCACGCATCAACTTTGGTGTAAGTAAACCAATACTCGACAGGATATGTACAATCATTGGCAGCTGGAATACCACCCCGGTAGCCAGCGTTAAGGTTGCTACTGACGATAGATAAGAATCTACCGTAAAAGTATTTTCAATCTGGTCGCTTACGCTTAAGTTAGCCAAAAAGCTGATAGACTCTGGTGCAATGATGTAATAGCCAAACAATATCCCTAAAATGAACAATAATGAAGCGTACAGCACAAAACCGGATGCCGCCTTGCGCTCATTTTCGTGCAGTGCAGGTTTGATAAAACGCCATAGTTCCCACAACAGGTAAGGAAAACCTAAGGTAATACCAATAATCAGGGCCGAATTAATTTCGAGCGTAAACTGCCCGGCCATTTCGGTATTGATGATTTTTCCGGGAATTTTGGTAATACAGAAACCGGGACGCTGCAGATAATCACCCAGTTTGCACAACATACGATACGTCCAGAAATCAGGCTTTTTAGGGCCCATAATCACGGTATCAAAAACCCAATCATAATAAATAAAAGCCAATACCGTAAATACCAGGATAGCAATACACGACCGTATGAGGTGCCACCTGAGCACTTCAATATGGTCGAAAAACGACATCTCTACTTCGAGGTCTTTGCTCTTTTCCTTTATTGCTTTTACTATTCTATTATCGCTCATGTACTGCAAACAAAAATACCATTCTGTAAATAAAGAATGGTATTGTTATGATTTTTCTCTTGTAAGTTGTGCTTATCCGGCAATGTCGAAAGTTTCCATAAATTTAGTGGTAAAGTTACCTGCTCTAAAGTTAGGATCTTTCAATAACTGAAGGTGGAAAGGAATCGTGGTTTTAAT
>CAJYSL010000332.1 GCA_913777515.1 uncultured Mucilaginibacter sp. | reverse complement strand
CCCGCTTAAACCGCATCCGTCGCCAAAACGCCGCCTTGCAAACTACTTGGAACATCCGCTTTGCAGATACCAGTAACGAGCAGATTATCTGCTACATTAAAACCGACGAGGCTACTGACAACAATCTAATTATTGTGGTTAACCTGGATGCCTTTACCACACAGGGAGCACATGTACGGATACCATTACCCGAGTTTAATATCGGCTACGATGAGCCATACCAGGTAACCGACTTATTAAGCGGGAGCAGCTACCGCTGGTTAGGCGACTACAACTATGTAGAACTTAACCCCTACCAAATGCCTGCCCATATTTTTAAAGTACAAAAATTATACTAACCATGCCCCAGGCTATAACACCACTCGACAATAAATTACATTGGTATAAAGACGCCATTATTTACGAATTGCACATCAAAGCCTTCCGCGACGGAAACTGCGACGGTATAGGCGATTTTAAAGGTTTGATGGAGAAACTGGACTACCTGCAGGATTTAGGTATTACGGCCATCTGGTTGCTCCCCTTTTACCCATCGCCACTACGTGATGACGGTTATGACATTGCCGATTATTATACCATCAACCCGTCCTACGGTGATATCCGGGAATTTAAGCTGTTTTTAAAAGAGGCACATAAACGCGGACTGAAAGTAATTACCGAGTTGGTGATAAATCACACGTCCGACCAGCATCCCTGGTTTCAGCGGGCACGCAAGGCGCCTAAGGGTTCCGATAAACGCAATTACTATGTGTGGACTGACGACCCTAAAGATTTTAAAGATGCGCGTATCATCTTTCAGGATTACGAAACCTCCAACTGGACCTGGGACCCGGTTGCCCAGCAATATTACTGGCACCGCTTTTTCCATCATCAACCCGATTTAAATTACGATAATCCGCTGGTACAGCAGGAGGTATTTAAAATACTGGATTACTGGTGTAAAATGGGTGTAGATGGCTTTAGGCTGGATGCCGTGCCTTACTTGTTTGAGCGCAATGGCACCAACTGCGAGAACCTGCCCGAAACTCACGATTTCCTCAAAAAGCTTCGTAAATACATTGACGAACGCTATCCGGGAACACTTTTGTTGGCTGAGGCCAATATGTGGCCTGAAGATTCTGCCGCTTATTTCGGCAACGGTGATGAGTGCCACATGAACTACCATTTTCCGGTAATGCCCAGGATGTTTATGGCCTTGCAGATGGAGGATAAATATCCTATCACCGACATCTTCGACCAAACACCCGAGATACCCAACACTTGCCAGTGGGCCATATTTTTACGTAACCACGATGAGCTGACGCTGGAGATGGTGACCGACGAAGAGCGCGACTTTATGTATAAGGTGTATGTAAAAGACCCGAAGGCACGTATTAATCTAGGCATCCGGCACAGATTAGCGCCACTGTTAGAGAATAATCGTCGTAAGATAGAATTGTTAAATATCCTTTTGTTCTCGCTGCCGGGCACGCCCGTTTTGTACTACGGTGACGAAATTGGTATGGGCGATAACTTTTACCTGGGCGACCGCGATGGCGTGCGTACCCCGATGCAGTGGGACTCTGAACGCAATGCAGGTTTCTCGGAAGCTAATCCTCAACGCTTGTACCTGCCGCTAATCCTGGACCCGCAGTTTCACTACGAGTCGGTAAACGTAGAGTTGCAGTCGCGTAACACTTCATCACTATTATGGTGGATGAAACGGGTGATTGCTAACCGCAAAAAATACAAAGCCTTTAGCCGGGGCGACATGAAATTTGTACAAAGCGAAAATGCCAAAGTGCTGGCCTTTACCCGTACTTATGAGGACCAAACCATGTTGGTGGTAGTCAACTTGTCGCGCTATACCCAACCGGTTGAGTTAGAACTGGGCGCTTATAAAGCCTATGTTCCGGTTGAGGTAGTAAGCCGCAACCGCTTTCCCGAAATTAAAGGCGAGACACCTTATTTCCTGACGTTGAGTCCGTATGGCAGTCATGCCTTTTTGTTGGAGTATGCCCATCCTGATATGGAGAATGAGCAACGTCTGCAAAACATCATTATACAGCGCTTTAAAGACATCCTGAACCGGGACGTAGTTGAAAATCTGCAAAACAATATATTGCCCAATTATTTGATGCGCTTGCGCTGGTTTGGCGGTAAAGCTCGCGGTTTGGAAAGCATTGAGATTATTGACCACGCGAGCATTCCGATGGCGAAAAACAGCGCCTATATTTTACTGCTGCAGGTAAGCTATCGCGATGGCTTGCCCGACATTTACCAACTACCGATAGCTTTTGCAAAAGGCTCTACAGCAGAAAAAATGCAAACTAACTGCCCACAGGCAGTGATTGCTAATATGAGTTTGGATGGTGTGGACGGTATACTGTACGATGCCATCTATGGTAATGAGTTACAGCAAGCTATTTACGCTAACATGGCCGGTCATCATACCATTGCCCAAGGCCAAAGCGAGTTGTTGTTTAGCGGCAACCGCAAACTGAAGGAGTATGTAGAGGAAAACCCTACATCGAAACCCAAGATGCTGTCGGCCGAGCAAAGCAATACTTCTATATCTTTTGATAACGCCTTCTATTTCAAAATGTACCGCAAGGTAGATAAAGCGATTAATCCCGATATGGAGTTGACCCGCTACCTGAGCAAAGAAGCCGATTTTGCTAACGTGCCCGATTATATAGGAGCCTTTGAATGGAAGTTTGGCAAAGATACCATGGTGCTGGGTATGATGCAGGAAATGGTGAAAAGCAAAAGCGATGGCTGGGAGTACATGCTCGACCGCCTGGATGACTTTAACGATAAGCTGTTAACAAGTACCGGTGCCGAAACTGCATTGGAAGAGCCGGTGGGCTCATTAACATCGCCTGTTGCTTACGAAAACATACCCCAAAGTGCTAAAGAAAAACTGGAGGCAAGTACTGCCGAAATTGTAAGACTATTGGGTGAGCGTACCGGTGAAATGCACCTGGCCCTTGCTGCCGAGCAAAACGACCCGGCTTTTAAACCTGAAGATTATTCGCTGCACTATCAACGTTCGCTGTTCTCTTCTTTACAATCGCTGGTTCGGGTAGCCTTTCAAAGCCTGAGCAAAAATCTCAAAAAATTGCCGGACAACGTGAGGCAGGAAGCCGAAGAGGTTTTAGCGATGAAGGACGAGATTTTAACGCTGTTTAAACGGATTTACAGTCGCAAAATAGAAGTGACCAAAATACGCATCCATGGCGATTACCACTTAGGCCAGGTACTCTTTACCGGTGGCGATTTCCTGATTCTGGATTTTGAAGGTGAGCCTGCCCGCAGTTATAGCGAGCGCCGACTGAAATACTCGCCGCTACGCGATGTGGCTGGTATGGTTCGGTCGTTCCATTACGCGGCTTATGGCAGCTTGTTTTTAGACAATCAAATCAGGCCCGAGGATATCGAAAAGCTATTGCCACACGTAGAGCAATGGTACCATTATATGTCGGGCTTCTTTGCAAAGTCGTATTTAGAAGCCGTACAGGGAGCGTCGTTTGTACCCAAAGCTACCGAGGACTTAGAAATTATGCTGCAAACTTTCCTGATGCAGAAAGCTATTTACGAGTTAAACTACGAGCTCAACAACCGGCCCGATTGGGTAATTGTACCATTGTGGGGTATCAAGTCTATCGTATTAAAAAACAGGTCGGTAACCACAGCCCAGTAATTGCAGCATGGAAAATAACGAAATCCAATCGCCGGAAGCACAGCCCTGGTTTACTCTGTTTACCGACTTTGACATCGATTTATTCAAAGCCGGTAAACACTACCAGCTTTATAATAAACTGGGTGCCCGGCAGGTAGAGCACGCCGGGCAATCAGGAACTTATTTTGCCGTTTGGGCACCCAATGCCAAGTATGTTTCGATAGTAGGTAACTTTAACGGCTGGAACCGCTACAGCAATGCCATGCACGTGAGATGGGATGGCTCGGGCATCTGGGAATTATTTGTACCTAACGTATCAGATGGTGAATGTTACAAATATTTCATCGAGTCGAACAACAGTTACACCGTAGAAAAAGGTGACCCCTACGCATACCGTTGGGAAACAGCGCCCCGCACGGCAACTATCACCGCTGGATTGGATTATACCTGGAATGACCAACAATGGATAACTCAACGTGGACAAACCGACGCTCTACAACAGCCATTATCCATTTATGAATTACATATCGGCTCTTGGCGGCGTGTAATCGATGGCGAAAGCCGCTTTATGACCTACCGCGAGTTGGCAGTAGAACTAACGGAGTATTGCAAAAGCATGAATTTTACCCATGTAGAGTTTATGCCGGTCATGGAGCATCCTTTTTACGGCTCCTGGGGGTATCAGCTCACCGGATATTTTGCGCCATCCAGCCGTTATGGTACCGCGCAAGATTTTATGTACCTGATTGACCAGCTTCATCAGGCAGACATCGGTGTTATTTTAGACTGGGTTCCCTCCCATTTTCCGGAAGACCAGCACGGGTTGGGCTATTTTGATGGCACACATTTGTATGAATATGCCGACCCACGCAAGGGCTTTCACCCGGATTGGAAAAGCCTGATATTTAACTTCAGTCGTAACGAAATACGTGCGTTTCTGATATCCAATGCCTTATACTGGCTGGATAAATATCATATTGACGGACTGCGTGTTGACGCGGTAGCCTCCATGCTTTACCTCGATTATTCGCGTAAAGCCGGTGAGTGGATACCTAACGAATACGGCGGCCGTGAAAACCTGGAAGCTATCAGTTTTCTAAAAGAATTTAACGATGCTGTTCATCAGCACCATCCGGATGTTATCACCATTGCGGAGGAATCAACCGCATGGCCCGGCGTAACCTCGCCAACCAACAGCGGCGGATTAGGTTTTGATTTAAAATGGATGATGGGCTGGATGCACGACACATTGAGTTATTTCGAAAATCCACCCGTATATCGTAGCTACCATCAAGGGCAAATCACTTTTAGCTTGATGTATGCCTTTACCGAAAAATTTGTGCTTCCTTTATCGCACGACGAGGTGGTTTATGGCAAGCATTCGCTCATCAACAAAATGCCCGGAGACAGCTGGCAGCGATTTGCTAACCTGCGCTTGTTGTATGGCTACATGTATGGCCATCCCGGCGCCAAACTCATTTTTATGGGCGGGGAATTTGGCCAACGGCATGAGTGGCAACACGACTATAGTTTAGACTGGCACGAAACAAACGATAGCAACCACTTAGGCATCCTGAAATGGCTGAGTCAGCTCAATGTGCTATACAAGCAATATCCAGCTTTGTACGAAAACAGTTATTCGCAGGAAGGTTTTGAATGGATTGAGATGAACGACAGCGCCAACAGCGTATTGTCATGGCGACGCAAAGGTGAAAACGCTGATGACAGCCTGATTTTTGTTGCCAATTTTACCCCGGTGGTACGAACCAATTATCGCATCGGGGTTTCGCAAATTGGTAATTACACCGAAGTACTAAACTCAGATAATTTAACCTATGGTGGTAGTGACGTGCTTAACAAAGAGTTGCTCGAATCTTATCCTATCCCTATGCATGGCAAAACACACTCGCTGGTTCTCACATTGCCACCATTGGCTATAACGGTAATTAAGTTCGACAGTAAATTTGATTGGCTTTAATCTAAGCTGATGATAATCAAAACGGCCTATATACTAAGGGAGGTCCTCTATGTACGGGCCGTTTTAATTAAAAAACACGCACAATATCTAACAAGCGGGATTTAAAATAGCTGTAGCTTAACTTACCGGTAGTTACCGCACAGGTTTGCCCCGACGAAGCATGCACAAATTCAATATCCTTACCCACGGCCGTAATAATGCCCATGTGTCCGGGCTTTCTCAAAGACAAATCAGAACCCGTAAATAGTACAATATCACCGGGCTTTGCTTCCTCAATGGTTATCTTCTTTTCGGCGTTTTTGAAATCAACCGTGCGGCGTGGCACAGTAATATTAAAATAACTGAACACCGCCGTCACCAGGCCTGAACAATCCAAACCTACCGCCGGGTCAACGGAGCCATAAACGTAAGGTGTACCTTTCAAACTTAAAGCATAAGCTACTAACGCATTGGGACTAACCGTGGTAGTATTAAAATGATATACGGTATCTGTACCGTTGATTAACGTATCGGTTTTGATTAAATTAGTACGCAATACCGGTGTGGCTATTGCTGTAATCGAGTTATTAGTCTGCTGGTTAACAGTACTATTTGCTAATAAATGTGCAGTATTTGCGTAATTTTTATAAGCAGTTTGCGCATTAGCCTTAATCACAAAACCAATCGTTAAAATTAATACAGTTAGTAAATATTTTTCCTTCATCCAGGTAGCCGAGCAAGCAGTTAGACCTTAATTTTATTTCTCTTTCTTACGGGCATTCCGGCAAATAGTTACCTCCTATAATTCGCTATGATGGCTGGCAGACCGAAGCCCACAAAACACTTCCATAAAAAAACCGTTGTAAAAGCATGAATACGAGCCATAGTTCAATTACCGGAAAAACAGTGGTGATTACCGGAGCTTCAAGCGGTGCTGGTCGTGCAGCGGCCCTGGAGTTTGCACCATATCAGCCGTACCTTGTTTTGGCTGCACGTAACGAAAATGCTTTAAACGAACTTGCCGAAGAATGTACCAGCCTCGGCGCAAAAGTGCTGGTGGTTAAAACAGATGTTACCGACGCCAAGGCCGTAATTAACCTGGCCAACCAAGCCAACGACTGGCAGGGCCGGTTAGATGTGTGGATTAATAATGCCGGTGTGCTGGCCGCGGGAGATTTTGATAAGACGCCGATGGAGGTGCACCAGCAAATTGTAGAAACCAATTTATTGGGTTACATGAATGGCGCCCACGCCGTGTTGCCGATATTTAAAAATCAGCAGCATGGTGTCATCATCAATAATATATCTATTGGCGGTTATTTGCCGGTTCCTTATGGCGCAGGGTATACTGCCAGTAAATTTGGACTGAGAGGATTTTCGGAAGCTTTGAAAGCAGAATTAACCGCCTGGCCTCAAATATACGTGTGCGATTTATTTCCGGCATTTTTAGATACACCAGGCATTTACCATGCAGGTAACTACACTGGTAAAGTATTGAAACCAGCCCCCCCGGTGTACGACCCTAAACGCCTGGCACAAGCTATGCTGAAGGTGATTGAAAATCCCGGCACACACGCCAATACTTACGTGGGTAGCACCTCATTGCTGTTAAAATTCTCACACGCTCTGTTCCCCGAGTTAACCACCAAGCTTACCGGCTTTGTGATGCGTAAGTATTTTAATGCGGCCGACGAATTACCATCAACCAACGGTAACTTGTTCAATACCGTTAAGTACGGCATGAGCACTCACGGAGGCTTTGGCACTTCGGGCGAACCAAAAGCCCATCGCAAATATCTGGCAGCAGCCTTACTGGCAGGTTTAGCCACCAGCGCCGTGGTATTGGGACTAAAACGATAATTTTTGAATATATTTTTTGACAAAGCCGGTTTCATAGCCGGCTTTGTTTGTTTTACAGCTTGTGTATTTAAGTGGGCATTCTCGTTTAAGTAAGCTTATTGAGGCCCCTTACCCTCTCTTTTCTAATCTCCGGCAATGCATTATCTTTATCAGCTATAGTCATCAAAAATAATTTAAAAATATTTTCAACCTTGGGCAACCCTTTAGGCTTGGGGCGCGTGATGACTACAGATAAGGATAAATATTAACCAAGCAGAAGCCCGGCCGATGGGAGAAGCAGAACTACACCAACTGATTACTGGCTGTTTAAACAATGACAGGAAATATCAGAAAATGTTATACAAGGCATTTTATGGGTTTGCTATGGGCATTTGTTTGCGTTATGCAGGTAACCGTTATGAGGCAGCCGAGATTATGAACCAGGGCTTCTTTAAAGTTTATAGCAACCTGCAGCGCTACGATGAATCAAAGCCATTTATGGCCTGGTTGGGGCGCATTATGATGAATACGGCGATTGATTATCATCGTCGTAATGCAAAATGGACAGAATACGATGATGTGGATGAAGCTTTAGACATCAGTTATAGTGATTACGCCGACAGCAAGTTAAATTACGATGAGTTGCTGGCGATGATTCAGCGCTTACCTAATGCCTACCGTACGGTGTTTAACCTTTATGCCATTGAAGGTTATAACCACGAGGAGATCGGTGATTTGTTGGGTATAAGCGCAGGTACATCCAAATCTAATTTATTTAAAGCGAGAGAAAAATTGAAGCAAATGATTTTAAAAACCGAGCAATTACCGCAACCTGATACGGGCAACAGTTACGGCCCGATTTCTATCAGTGCGGTAAGTGTGGGAATATCATTTCTCGTCAATTTTATATTTTAAAATGAAGCGGCTGAACGAAAATAAAATAGACAAACTTTTTAAGGACGGTTTATCCGCCCCTAAAGGAGATGTCTCGTTTAATGAAGCCGACTGGGTGGCGATGGAGAAGATGCTGGATAAAAAAACCGGCAAAAAAGCTGTGCTACTTCGGTTTATCTATTTCACATCGGGCATTGCTGCACTGTTGCTTTTGGCTTATGCCCTGTTCTGGCTGCCTAAAAAAGAAGCTGCCGGCAAAAACAGGCAAAACATAGGCAGGCATCATCAAACGCCCAAACCATATAACGGCCAATCTGTGCAGCCGGGCAAAGTTCCCGCCACGGAGCTTACTGCATCCAACCAAAGCAACACCGGCCGGGTTACCAGGGTTCCGGATGCATCAGCTAAATCGTTCTTTCCCTTATCTGCTGCGCGGAGAGGCCATTATATTGTTGGAAAAAGCACTCTTGTAAATAGTTTGCCACCCGCCTCTATTGATACGGCAGCAAACCTAATGGCAGCTACAAACGTGCAGTCGCAAATTGACAGCGGTGCCGCAATCGTAGAACAGGCTTCGGCTGATAGCAATCAAATACAGAAAAAACCGGAAGAACAACCAAACCCAACCAAAACACCCAAGCTTAAAATCAACAACGGATTTAAGCCAGTGATGAGTTTAGCCATAGTTGGTGCCCCTGACGTTAACGGTGTGAGTTCATTAAGCGGTGGTAAGGTTGGTGCCAATGTGGGTCTGCAGTTATCGGTACAGCTTTTGCCGAAGTTAAGTATAACTACCGGTGTAGGCTATGCTGTTAAACGGTATAGCGCCACTGCTGGCCAGTACGAGTCTAACTACAGGTCGTACACGCCGATAAGTTACATCGATGCCAATTGTAAGGTGCTGGATGTGCCGCTTAATGTTAATTACCAATTGTATAAAAAAGGTAATAATGCTTTGCAAGTTGGAACCGGTTTATCCTCCTACTGGATGCTACGCGAAAATTACGAGTTCGAATACACCAACAACGTACCGAGCTTTTACATCAACGTAGCTAACCAAAACAAGCATTTGCTCGGTGTTTTAAATTTAAATGTGACCTACCAGCGCCGTTTAGGCAATGGTATCAGTGCTATTGTTCAGCCTTATTATAAAATACCGCTTACGGGTATTGGTAACGGTCGCGTCAATTTGCAGTCGGCGGGCGTGGCTTTAGGCGTAGGTTGGAACATGCACCAGCTATTCAAAAAACCCAAGTAAAACTATGAAATACCTTGCCTTAATTTTACTGGTGTGGTTCAAGACGAATCAGACCAGCCAGGAAACCTATGTCTGTAAAAATGCAAAAATCAGCATCTATTCAAAGGCCCCTTTAGAAGATATCGATGCCGTTTCGACGAAGGGAACCTCGGTGTTGAACACCGCCACGGGCGATGTTGCCTTTAGCATCCCCATCAAATCGCTGACGTTTGAAAAATCGCTGATGCAGGAGCATTTTAATGAGAACTATATGGAAAGCGACAAATACCCGAACGCCACCTTTAAAGGTAAAATTCAGGATAAAATTGATGTCAGCAAAAATGGCGTTTACCCGGTTACGGCTGCCGGCGTTTTAGAGGTGCATGGCGTTAAACAAAACAGAAGCATTCCGGGAAAAATTGTGGTGAACAATGGCGTTGTGAGTTTGGCCTCCGAGTTTAATGTGCAGTGCAAAGACCACCAGATTGAAATACCGCAAATTGTATTTAAAAAGATTGCCGAAACCATCCAGGTTAAAGTAGCAGCTACTTACGCTTCTTATAAAAAGCCCAACTCTTAATCATGAAATTTCATCAAAAAGCAGTGTTTCTGGCAGCGTTTGTTTTGCTGGGCCTCACGGGGTATGCCCAAACCAAAGTAACACGGGACAGCTCGGCAACCGATTCTTTATTGAATAGCCTTTCGGCAGATGACAAAGCTGACCCGGTACTGGCCACGTTTAAATCAACCCGGTTAATCCTGACCGAAACCAGTGAAACTATCAAAAAAAATAACCTGAATTTTTTAGTGATTCACCGGTTTGGTGATATAGCCGGCGCCGATGGCGGTGGTAAGACGCTTTGGGGACTGGACAACTCGTCGGATATCTATATTGATTTTGAGTACGGCCTCACCAACAACCTGGATATTGATTTTGGCCGGAGTAAGTACGAGCAACTATTAGAGCTGGGATTAAAGTACGCCTTGCTACGCCAGACCTCAGACGATAAAATACCCATTGCACTGACCGTGATTGGCAAAACAGGTTTAAAACCGTATTCGGTAGCCACCAATGTGTATGATGATTACACCAACCGGCTCAATTACTTTGTACAAGCCATATTTGCGCGCAAATTTTCGTCGCGCTTATCGCTGCAGATAGCGCCGTCGTTTCTACGCAATAACCTGCCTTACCCGTACATCGTTGGTAACGAAAAAAACATCTTTTCGCTGAGTGCGGCGGGTAGGTTTAAGATTACCAAATGCATGGGTATCGTTGTAGACTATGCGCACCCCTTTTCGTCGTTCCGCGACAAGAGCAACAGCCCGAAGTTTTACGACCCGTCGGGCGTAGGCATTGAGGTAGAAACGGGCGGTCACGTGTTTACGCTTAATCTTACCAACGCACAAGCTATCTCGCCGATTAACTACCTGGCCGACACCCAAGCTAAATGGACTAAGGGACAGTACCGTATAGGTTTCACTATTACCCGGGTATTCGATTTAAATCGCAAGCATAAAGGCACTTTTAAATAAACCATAAAATCCTCATCAACATCATGGAACGTAAAGAATTTATCTCGAAGCTGGGCATTAGCCTGGCCGCTATTTGTGCCGGGTGCGGTATTGCATCCTGCGGCAGCAATCCGAAAGCCGAAGACCCTGCTCCAACCCCAACCGGTGGTACAGGCGGTAACAGCAATGCTTTGTTATCCGCCAATTTGGATTCGGAATTAAAAAACGTGGGCGAATTTAAAGTAAGCAATGGCGTAATACTGGTAAGGTTGGCAACCGGCAATACAGCCAATGCCTTTACTGCCGTGCAGGTAGCCTGTACACATCAGGGCACTCCAGTAAATTACAATGGGTCACAAGGCAAGTTTATCTGCCCTAACCACGGTAGCCAGTTTAGCACCACCGGGGCAGTATTGGTTGGTCCTGCAGCAACATCTTTAAAGAGTTATACAGTGAATATTTCGGGCAGTGCATTGAGTGTAACTGCTTAAACAAAGATGATACTATCGATGCATGAGCGAAGCTGTACTTCATCGCTCATGCATCATTTTTTGCTACTTGCTAAACTGCCTTTTAGCTTATTAAAGTTATTACGCCTGACAGACTATAAATCCCAATAAAATTTTCTAATTCTGCATCTTTAATTTCTGCATTGCCCGGACGCTAAATTATGGATGAAGAATTTTACAAACATTTACTGGAGAAGCAAAACAAGGTGCCAAACATCCCGCCCAATAGCCATATTGCTACATGGGCCTTGGCAGTGGTACACCTTATGTTTCCGGAGCAATCTAAAAAGCATTTTGACTCGGTTGCCGATTTAAAAACAGCATTTGCTGAACTCGAGGAGCAGTTGGCATCCATACTTCAGTTTAGTGATTCAACAGCTTTTCAAAACAGCGCTGAGACTGCCGCTACATTTTTTAAGCAACTGCCCGAATTATACCGAATATTAAACACCGATATTAAAGCCATCTACGAAGGCGACCCGGCCGCGTTCAGCGAGTTTGAGGTCATCAGGAGTTATCCGGGATTATTTGCTATCTCGCTTTATCGTATAGCCCATCGGCTTTGTAGGCTTGGTGTTCCGCTTATTCCGCGTATACTAACCGAGCATGCCCATTCAAAAACGGGTATCGATATTCATCCGTCGGCTAAAATCGGCGAATACTTTTATATAGACCATGGCACCGGGGTGGTCATCGGCGAAAGCTGTACCATAGGTAATAATGTAAAAATATATCAGGGTGTTACCTTGGGAGCTTTAAGCGTTCGCAAAAGCATGGCCGGAACCAAACGGCATCCTACGGTACAAGACCGGGTTGTGATATATTCGGGCGCCACTATTTTGGGTGGAGAAACTGTGATTGGGCACGACAGTGTAATTGGTGGCAATGTTTGGTTAACCGACAGCGTGGCACCTTATTCTACCGTTTATCATACACCTATGATTTCGGTGCAAAACATTATCAGCAAATCTTAGCTTTATTACTTACTATGGCTGGCATTATTGATTTAGTAGGCAACACGCCGCTGGTTGAATTGCAAAAACTCAACCCCAACCCTAACGTGCGCATATTTGCCAAACTGGAGGGTAACAATCCCGGCGGCAGTGTTAAAGACCGTGCTGCGCTGAATATGATACACAGCGCCGTGGAGCGTGGCGAAGTTAAAACCGGTATGCGCCTCATTGAGGCTACCAGCGGAAATACCGGCATTGCACTGGCTATGATGGCCCGTTTATTTGATTTGGATATTGAACTGGTTATGCCATCCACGTCTACCCGTGAACGCACCCTAACCATGGAAGCTTTTGGAGCAAAAGTAACTTTGTTGGATAGCATGGAAGTTTGCCGTGATTATGCCGAAGAAAAAGGCGCCTCGGGCGAGTACTTTTTACTGAACCAGTTTGCCAACACGGATAATTACATGGCCCATTATAAAACTACTGGTCCAGAAATTTGGCGCGATACCCAAGGCACCATCACCCATTTTGTGAGTTCGATGGGTACGACAGGTACTATCATGGGTTGTTCGCGCTATTTAAAGGAAGTAAATGATGAAATACAAATTGTAGGTTGTCAACCCACTGAAGGCTCCTCTATTCCAGGAATACGTCGCTGGCCGGAGGCTTACTTGCCTAAAATTTTTGATCCAAGCCGGGTAGATCGCGTGGTAGATATTGCGGAAGAAGAAGCCACCGCGATGACACGGCAACTGGCCAAAACGGAAGCAATATTTGCCGGCATGAGTAGCGGCGGTGCATGTTCGGCCGCCATCAAAATAGCCCAGGAAATATCAGAAGGCACTATCGTATTCATCGCTTGTGACCGGGGCGACCGATACTTAAGCAGCCCGCTATTCGGTTAATCGCAATAACATTTTCATAGTAATGGCTGATGCCCGACCACGGTAAATAAACAATGCCTATGTCGGGCATTTTCCTTTTATTAAGGTTTTCTATAATTCATATGTTCAGCACAATCTCGGTTTTCGTCACAAGCCCTTATCGTTTAAAAATTAGCAACACCTAAAAAAGCTAAATTGTAGTGCTAAAACGGCTTAAATAAACCTAATTCTGCATTAAATTTTTCAGCATTGATTAAATAACACACTGCTGTATATCAGTTATTTATGGTTTAAATAACTTAAATAATTTTAAATTATCTGTAAAGAAACAACAAATGCATTGGCTGTTCATTTACTTTGTATCATGCTAAAAAATATAGGCTTATCTTTTTAGTCTGTAACTGTTGCAGCAACCAATTTAAACTTGATAAATTTTCTTAATTAATGCCAAGTCGGCGGCCTTTATAGGGCATGCCCGCTACACTGTTAAAATAATTTTATCAGGTTTTATTTAAACCAGTAAACCGAATGAGAAAAGTTGTACTTATAGTTTTTGCCTTTTTAGTTACCGTCGGCCATGTGATGGCTGCGGAAATTAGTCGTGTTGAGCCTGCCAACTGGTGGACCGGCATGAAAAACACTACATTACAAATTATGGTGTACGGCAAAAATATAGCAACCCTTACCCCATCATTTACTTATCCGGGTGTTACACTAAAAGAGGTAGCCAAAACAGATAATCCTAACTACGTTTTTATCTACCTCAACATCAGTGGTGCCGCCAAACCAGGCACGTTAAATCTGCAATTTAAAAAAGGCCGTGAAGTTTTAACACATGCCTTCCCATTGCTGGCTCGCACTACTCGTAATGGTGCCGCCGGTTTTAATCAGTCGGATGTTATGTATTTAATTACACCCGACCGCTTTGCCAACGGAAATGCCGGTAATGATAATTTAGATGGTGTACAGGTAAACCGCGAAGACCCCAACGCACGGCACGGCGGCGATTTAGATGGTATTGCTCAGCACCTCGATTATATTAAAACCTTAGGCGTAACTACCGTTTGGTTAAATCCGGTGCAAGAAAATAAAATGCCCGGCGGTTCTTATCACGGCTATGCTATCACCAATTTTTACAACATCGACCCACGTTTCGGTACCAACGGGCAATTTAAAAAACTAACGGCCGATATGCATAACAAAGGCATGAAAGTGGTGATGGATATGATATTTAACCATTGCGGCAGTTCACACCCATGGATGAAAGATTTACCTGCCAAAGACTGGATTAATAACAACTCGGGTGAATATGTACAAACCAACCACGCGAAATATACGTTGATGGACCCGCACGCGGCTGCATCAGACCGTAACACTTTAGTGAATGGCTGGTTTGTGCGCGAAATGCCTGATTTAAACCAGCGCAACCGCCACCTGGCTACTTATTTAATTCAGAACAGCATCTGGTGGATTGAATATTCGCGCATTGATGGTATCCGCCAAGACACTTACCCATACCCGGATTACGATTTTATGGCCCGCTGGTGCAAAGAGGTACAAGCTGAGTATCCGAACTTTAACATTGTGGGCGAATCGTGGTATGGCCGTTCATCGGCATCGGCTTGGTGGCAAACCGGTTCGGTACTGAATAAAAAAGCCGATACGCATTTAAAAACTGTGATGGATTTTCCGTTAACATTTATTGCTAACACCGCTTTTGATTATACCGACCGCGACCGTTTTGGTGAGGATAGCCCGCTGTTCCGCTTATACGAAGAAATTGCCCAGGA
>CAJYSL010000331.1 GCA_913777515.1 uncultured Mucilaginibacter sp. | reverse complement strand
ACGAAGTAGTTGTGCTGGAGTTGTTGAAACCTGAACAAACCGAGTTGCAGGGCATTCAAAAGCCGGTATTAGATAAGTTAGGGAAACCAACCATCTTAAAAATTTCAGCAGTAAAATAAATAATACTATTGCCCGCCAAATTAGATTGTGCTAAACCCGGCGGGCGGAAAGTAAACATAAAATGCATTTAGCAAAAGAGTGGCCGTCCGGCAAGGATGGGCCACTCTTTTTGTTTACGCAGGATATTTATGTCGGCGTTTAAAGCAAACAGGTATATTTAGAAACTTCATTTGAGTGATGAAGTATAACAAATTGATAAAATATTCGACACTGGTCGCGTTTTAAACGGCATGATAAAATTGTACACTTCATTGCACAGATAATATAATAAAATCTTGCTTGGGTAAAATAGCTTTGCTAACGTACCATTGTAACCCATTACTATTATAGCATACTATCCTGGTTATACCATTTGCCCGGATGCTGCCTATAAACCACCATTGCCTATATGTCTGAACAAATTATACTTAAGGGAATAACCTGGAACCATAGCCGGGGTTTTGTACCTATGACGGCCACTGCCCAGCGTTTTTCAGAACTAAATCCAAACGTTGAAATTGTGTGGGAGAAACGCTCCCTACAACAGTTTGCTGATTTCTCTATCGAACAGTTGGCCGAGCGTTATGACCTGTTAGTGATTGACCATCCCTGGGCGGGCTTCGCTGCCAATACCCGTACGATATTACCCTTCGACGAGTTTTTACCGGCAGAGTTTTTAAAAGACCAGGAAGTGAATACCGTTGGTGAGTCTTACACCAGCTATAATTTTCACGGTCAGCAATGGGCATTGCCTATTGATGCCGCCACGCCGGTAGCTTCCAGCCGTCCTGATTTACTAACAGCACATGGCACCGACAAACCATCAACCTATGATGAACTGATTGAACTGGCTCAGCGAGGTTTAGTGGCCTGTCCGCTGATTCCGATTGATTCGCTGATGACCTTTTACACCTTTTGCTGCTCATTAGGCGAAGACCCTTTTCAGAATGACAATGAAGTGGTAAGCCGCGAAATAGGCATACAGGCCCTGCAAATGTACCGTAACCTGGCCAAGTTAGTTGACCCGGCATGTTTTGGTTATAACCCTATCAAGGTATACGAACGCATGACGTTGACTGATGATATTGCCTATTGCCCTTTTGCCTACGGCTACTCCAATTACTCGCGCCAGGGCTATGCCCGCAGAGTGCTGCATTTTCATGACATGGTAACGCTGGATGGTAAAACCAACTTGCGTTCCACTTTAGGCGGTACAGGTTTGGCTGTTTCATCAAAGAGCCGGCATATTGATGTAGCCATGAAGTATGCCGAATACGTAGCTTCTCCGGCTTGCCAGCAAGGCATATACACCGATAATGGCGGTCAGCCAGGGCATTTGAGCGCCTGGACCAGCGAACATACCAATAGCTATACGGCAAATTATTTCGGCAATACATTACCGGCTTTGCAGCGTGCCTTTTTACGCCCTCGCTATAATGGTTCTATGCATTTTCAAGACCATGGCGGCGATATTGTACGTAATTACCTGATGAACGGCGGCAGCGAGGCCGAGGTGCTGAATCAACTGGATAAATTATTCCAGCAATCGAAAGGGCAAACGCAACATGGTTAAGCCTTTAGACGGACTGGTAGTGCTGGAGTTCAGCCAGTTTATGGCCGGACCAACGGCAGGGTTACGCCTGGCCGATTTAGGCGCACGCGTCATCAAAATTGAACGTCCGGTTAAAGGCGAAGCCGGTCGGCAGATTACCATACGCAATATTTTTGTAGATGGCTCAAGCCTGGTTTTTCACACCATTAATCGTAACAAAGAATCGTACGCAGCCGATTTAAAAGACCCAGAAGATTTAGAACGTGTTAAAAAACTAATAGCGCAGGCTGATGTGATGACACACAACTTTCGCCCCGGCGTGATGGAAAAAATAGGTTTGGATTACCAAACTGTACAAACCATAAATCCGCGTATTATATATGGTGTAGTAACAGGTTATGGCAGCGAGGGCCCTTGGGCTGCACGTCCGGGCCAGGATTTATTAATCCAGTCACTATCAGGTCTAACTTATTTGACAGATACACATGACGCCGGTCCGGTGCCTTTTGGTTTGGCCGTGGCTGATATTATGTGCGGTGCCCACTTTGTACAAGGCATTTTGGCTGCACTTATCAAAAGAAATAAAACTCAAAAAAGCGTACTGGTCGAAGTAAGCTTGCTCGAGTCGGTGCTCGACCTGCAGTTTGAGGTAATTACCACCCACCTTAACGATGGCCGCAAACTGCCGCAACGCAGTAAAAACAAAGGTGCAGGCCACGCTTACTTAAGCGCCCCATACGGTATTTACCGTACTGCCGATGCTTACCTGGCACTTGCTATGGGCAATCTGCATAAAATTGGCGAGGCTTTAGATGTTGATTTAAGCGATTACGGCAGCCGCGAATCCTGGTTTGAGCAGCGCGATGAAATTATAGATAAGCTGGCGTTAAGGTTGGAAACCAAAACTACCGCCGAGTGGCTGGCTATCCTCGAACCTCTCGACATTTGGTGTTCCGAAATATTAACTTATGCCCAAAGCTTACATCATGAAGCTTTTGCGGCGATGGGCGTTAAACAAAACGTAGTACTGTCTGACAATCAGGAACTGAGTACCACCCGTTGCCCGATACGCATTGACCACAATCGTTTATATTCGCCGGTAGCCGCACCTTGGCCTGGTCAGCAAACCGAAATTATCAACCAGCAATTTAATTTAACCGGAGCATGAAGCCTTTAGAAGATTATTTAGTGGTTGATTTCAGCCAATTTTTATCGGGGCCGTCTGCCGGTTTGCGCCTGGCTGATTTAGGTGCACGTGTGGTTAAAATCGAGCGTCCCGAAACCGGTGATATTTGCCGGCATCTGTATACCTCCAACGTCATCATGAACGGTGAGTCGTCGGTCTTTCATGCCATCAATCGTAATAAAGAAAGCTTTACGGCTGATTTGAAAAATGAGACCGATAAACAACATGTATGGGAACTAGTAAAAAAGGCCGATGTAGTAATGCACAACTATCGCCCCGGTGTAATGGAGCGTTTAGGATTTGATTATGAAAGCATCAAGGCTGTAAATCCTGATGTAATTTACGGTGAGATATCCGGTTATGGAGATACTGGTCCCTGGAAAGATAAACCCGGTCAGGACCTGCTACTGCAATCGCTTACCGGCTTAACCTGGTTAAGCGGTAATAACGGTGGCCCGGTACCGATGGGGCTTTCCATTATTGATATGCTGGCCGGTACGCATTTGGCGCAAGGCTTATTGGCCTGCCTGGTGCGGCGCAGCATCAAAGGCGAGGGGGCATTGGTACAGGTAAGTATGCTCGAGTCGGCTTATGATTTGCAGTTTGAAGCTGTAACCACCTATTACTATGATGGCCTGTTACCGCAGCGTACCGAAAAAAATAATGCGCATGCCTACTTGGGTGCGCCTTACGGTATTTACAAAACGGCAAACGGCTACATGGCTTTGGCCATGGGCTCTATACCGCAGTTAGCGCAATTGCTCAAATGCGACGCATTGCTGCCTTATACCGAAGTAGCGCAGGCTTTCCACCAGCGCGACGAAATCAAAGCCATCCTGGCCGACCACCTGCAATCGGATACTACCGAAAGCTGGCTATCCATATTACAGCCTGCCGACATTTGGTGCGCCGAAGTGATGAACTGGGAAACCCTTATGCAGCATGAAGGCTTTAAAGCCTTGAACATGATACAGCAGGTACAAATGCAGGACGGATATCAGTACCAAACTACCCGTTGCCCAATACGCATTGATGGTGAACTGCTTACATCAAGTAAAGGGTCGCCGGCGCTGGGGCAGGATACGGGTAACATATTACAGGAAATTAGAAGCGGAGTAGCATGAACAGTGCCGACACCATCAGGATAGCCGTCAGGAAATTTGGTCCGTTTGAGAGTGCCTTGCAAAAGCTTTGGGATGCCTTTTGTGCAGAAACAGGCTGCAAGCTCAATGCCGAAATGGTGCCAATGGACCTTGAACTGCTTTATGATACCATCATCAAAAATAAAGGGCTGCAAAATGGCGACTGGGATATTGCCCACATAGTTACCGACTGGCTTTACGAAGCCTGGACTAATGGCTTGCTCGAAAATTTGCAGCCATATATCGAAAAAACAGCTCCTGACGAATACCCGGAGGGGTGGAGTTATTCGTTATTATCGGCCCAGCAATACCCTAACGGCGTGGCCGGGCTGCCGTTTCACGACGGCCCCGAATGTTTAATTTACCGGAAGGATTTGTTTGAGAATGCTGCCGAGCAGGATGCTTATCAGCAGCAATACGGCAAGCCTTTACAGGTGCCGCAAACTTGGGAGGATTTCCAGGCCGTAGCCCGTTTTTTTAACCGGCCGGAGCAAAGCTTATACGGAACCGTTTTTGCCGGCTATCCAGACGGGCACAATACCGTTTTTGATTTTGTGCTGCAACTCTGGACGCGTGGAGGAGAACTGACTGATGCCGACGGAGAAATCAATATCAATACCCACCAGGCAGCAGAAGGGCTTCAATATTACCGTCAGCTATTTTCAGATACCACTGCTGTCCATCCCGAATCGCGGAATTACGAATCGGTTGCTATGGGCATGGCTTTTGCCCGCGGTGAGGCGGCCATGATGGTCAACTGGTTTGGCTTCGCCTCCATGTGCGAGGTAATTGCCGAGTCGACGGTGAAAGGCAAGGTAGATATTGCGAGGCTTCCTTGTCAGTCGGGTTCAATTTCGGCATCGCTTAATGTGTACTGGTTGTATACCATAGGAGCGGGTAGTCGCCACAAGCAGGTAGCTTATGATTTTTTGCGTTTTGCCACCAGCCGCAGCAGCGATAAGTTGTTGACTTTAGAAGGCGGCATTGGTTGCCGTATTTCTACCTGGACGGATAGCGAAGTAAATACCATCATTCCTTACTATCATAAACTACAGGATTTACACGACGTAGCTAAATCCCTGCCGCAAAAAAGTAACTGGGCACAAATTGCTCATGTGATAGACGAAGTAGTACTGGCTGCTATTAATACGGACACACCTGTAGAGCAATTGCTGGCACAAGGCCAGCAAAAAATTAATGAACTGAACAGTTCGCTTACATAACACATGCAAATTTCTTATCAACCCATATTGCCCCAACATCCGCAGCCTATCATCATTATCGGTGCCGGCGGTATTGTGAGCGACGCCCATTTACCGGCTTACAAAAAGGCCGGGTTTAACGTAGTAGGTATCACCAACCGCACGCGCGCCCGTGCAGAAAAACTGGCGGCCGAGTGGGGCATCCCAAATGTGTATGATACTGTTGCCGATGCAGTAGCTAACGCGCCTGTTAATGCCGTTTACGATATTACTATTATGCCCGAAAAGTTTGTGGAAACACTGGAGCAACTCCCTGATGGCGCCGGTGTACTCATCCAAAAGCCCATGGGCGATTACTTTTGGCAAAGTAAGGAGATACTGGAAGTTTGCCGTCGCAAAAACTTAGCGGCAGCCATCAATTGCCAGCTGCGCTTTGCACCCTATGTAAGTGCCGCCCGTGACATGATTGCGCAAGGGCTGATTGGTCAATTGTACGATATGGAGGTGCGCGTTACTTTAACCACGCCCTGGGAATTGTTTCCGTTTGTGATGGTGCATCCCCGGTTAGAAATTCAATACCATAGCATTCATTACATTGATTTGATACGTTCGTTTTTGGGTGACCCCAAATCGGTGATGGCCAAAACGCTTAAGCATCCGGCTAAGGAGTTGTCATCGTCGCGGTCGACCATATTGTTTGATTATGGCGATACCATGCATGCCGTCATCAACACCAATCACGACCACGCTTTTGGACCACATAACCAGGAAAGCTTTATTAAATGGGAAGGCACCAAAGGCGTCATCAAAGCGCGTATGGGCCTGTTGATGGATTACCCGCATGGCGTACCCGACAAGTTTGAATACTGCCTACTGGAAGAAGGTAAAGCGCCCGAATGGAAAGAGATACAACTGGAAGGCTCGTGGTTCCCTGATGCGTTTATCGGCACCATGTCGAGCCTGATGCGCTACAAGGCTGGCGAAACTGACGTGCTGCCTACCCACGTAGAGGATGTGATTAAAACTATGGCCGTGGTAGAGAGTGCTTACCAGAGCAGCGATAACGGCGGTGTACTGATTGCCGATAAATTGAAAGACTTATCATAGCAAATAAAGTACAAAGCAGACGATTGTAAACCATAAACGATATATTCGAAGTTCGAAGCAACATATCTCATGTATTTTAAATCTACTTTTTTTGAAGATTACAGCATCGGCGATAAGCGCGTCACCTTGGGGCGAACAATTACCGAAACCGATTTTGTAGTGCATGCCGGCCATACCGGCGATTTTTTTCCGCACCATATGGATGCCGAGTGGTGCGCCACCCAGCCTTTTAAGCAACGCATAGCGCATGGCACCATGATTTTTAGCATTAGTATCGGGTTAACCGCATCAGAAATCAACCCCGAAGCCATGTCTAAAGGATATGATAAACTGCGTTTTGTAAAGCCGGTTTTTATTGGCGATACTATTCATTCCGAAGTTACTATCTCCGAAAAGGCAGATAGCAAAAAGCCGGAATATGGCACCGTGACCGAACATGTGGAAGTCATCAATCAAAAAGGAGAAGTAGTACTGGTATGCGACCATTTGCTGGTTGTTAAAAAAACAACTGTTTAAAAATATGGCTAACATCAGCTCAGGCGCCGAAAGCGCTGTAATTAACGAATCGGACTTAAAAGGGAGAAACCTTGCGGTACCCTTTGCGCTCATATGCTCCCTGTTTTTTTTATGGGGCATGGTCCATAACACCGACGGTATTCTTATTCCTCACTTAAAAAAGGCTTGCCAGTTAACCAACGCACAATCTACATTGGTAGATACCGCCGTTTATGCAGCGTATTTTTTAATGGCTATACCTGCGGGCATACTTCTCAGAAAGCTGGGTTATAAAAAAAGTATCCTGGTTGGCCTTTGTTTAGCTGCTGTAGGGGCAGCACTATTTATACCAGCGGCAAATGCACTCGCCTATACTGGCTTTTTAGGAGCTTTGTTTATTATAGGTTGCGGCATCGCTATATTAGAAACAGCCGCCAACCCTTACGCAGCTGTACTTGGCGACCCAGCGCAAGCTACTACCCGGCTAAATTTAGCGGCAGCTTTTAATGGTGTAGCAGCCATGGTGGGTCCGTTGGTTGGCACGCTGTTTATCCTTTCGGGTAAAAGCTTAACGCAGGCCCAACTGGATGCCATGCCATCTGCCGAGCGCACGGCTTATCTATTACATGAAGCATCGTCAGTAAAAGTGCCTTATGGCGTATTAGCCGGTGTACTGGTTTTAGTAGCCGTATTGTTCGCTCTAACCAAGCTGCCCGAAATTAAAAACGTAACCAAAGAAGAAACTACAGGCGGTAGCTTTTTGGGTACGTTAAGGCATAAACATTTAGCCTGGGGTGTTATTACTCAGTTTTTTTACGTAGGAGCACAAACTTGTGTCATTAGCTTTTTTATCAGGATGGCTATTCAGGGCGGAGGCTTTGATGAGAAAACCGCAGGGTTTTGGCTGGCTGTATACGGTGCTTTTTTTGTTGGCGGCCGTTTTATCGGCACATTCATTTTGCAGTATGTAAAAGCGCCTACGTTGCTTGCCATTTATGCGGTATCGGCTGCTGCACTTTGCGGCGTTGCTATTTTAATTCAGGGTGTATTTGTAGTATATTGTTTATGCGGTATCGGCTTCTTTATGTCGATTATGTTCCCCACTATATTTAGTTTAGGTATTGATGGCTTAGGCGAAGACACAGCACCAGCCTCATCATTTATGATTATGTCGATAGTAGGCGGGGCCATACTGCCCTACATCATGGGTATGGTGATTGACTTTAGTCATGATAAAATACAGCCCGGCTATATCATACCGCTGCTTTGTTTTCTCGTAATTCTATACTTCGGTTTGAGTGGTTACAAAATCAAAAAACGTTTAGCGTAATGGAACGCATTGTTGGTAAATATTATATCGAAACGCCTTATGAACTGGAGAAGGCTGCACAGGTTTTAGCCGGAGAACAATCGAGTGGAACCTTTGTGGCCGTGCCTGGTGAAACCGAGGAACTGAAAGCGCGCTTTGCCGCACGAGTGGAGAAGATAACACCGCTGGAATCGGTAAAAGAACCAGCTATTCCCGGCGCTTTATCTAAAAGCGGCTTATATCACCGGGCCAATATTGAAGTATCATGGTCGGTCGAGAATTTTGGTTATAACCTACCGGTACTGATATCAACCTTGCAAGGAAACTTGTATGAGATTACCCAGTTTACCGGCTTGAAATTGATGGACATTGAATTGCCGCCATCTTACACCGAGCATTTCAAGGGGCCGCAATTCGGTATTGAGGGATGCCGCAATTTAACCGGCGTGCAAGGTCGTCCGTTGATTGGCACCATCATCAAGCCGAGCATCGGCATGACGCCCGGGCAAACTGCCGAATTGGTTAAAACGCTGGCCGAAGCCGGTATCGATTTTATAAAAGACGACGAGCTATTGTCGGCCTCGGCTAATTCGAGTTTTGAAGAACGTGTGGATGCCATTATGCGTGTGATTAATACGCATGCCGACAAAACCGGTAAAAAGGTAATGTATGCCTTTAATCTAAGTGACGAAGTGGATTCCATGCTTCGCCGATACGAATATATTGTAAAAGCAGGTGGAACCTGCGCCATGGTAAGCCTGAATAGTGTAGGCTTATCGGGCGTTAAAAAGATATGCGACCAGCGCCAGTTGGCTATACACGGCCATCGCAACGGCTGGGGAATGCTGAACCGGCATCCGCTGCTGGGTATTGAGTTCCCGGCTTATCAAAAATTATGGCGTTTGGCCGGTGTCGACCAGATTCACGTCAACGGTATTCAGAACAAATTCTGGGAGTCGGATGATTCGGTCGTGCGGTCGATGGAGGCCTGCTTGCAACCGTTAGCTAACGGTACTACGGTATTGCCGGTCGTATCATCTGGCCAATGGGGCGGGCAGGCTTTTGAAACCTATCGCCGTGTGCGCACTACCAATTTATTGTACATGGCAGGCGGTGGCATTATGGCACATCCCGACGGGCCGACCGGCGGCGTAGTAGCCCTGCAGCAAGCATGGAAAGGTGCTGTTGATGACCTGAGCCTGGAAGATGCCGCGGCTACATACCCCGAGTTTAATAACTCGGTGAAAAAATTTGGTAATAAATAACCATGCATAAACACGAACTGTTACTGGCTTACTATGGCGATGATTTTACGGGCTCAACTGATGCGCTGGAGTTTCTGACCCGTGCCGGTATCAAAACAGTTTTATTTATGGAGCCGCCAACGGCAGCGCAATTAGAGCGATACGACGGTCTGCAAGCCATCGGTGTAGCAGGCCTAACGCGCTCTATGCCGCCCGGCGATATGGAGGCTGCCTTAAGGCCTGCCTTTGATAGTTTAAAAGCACTTGGTGCGTCGCACGTCCATTATAAAGTATGCTCTACGTTTGATTCCTCGCCGGCTATTGGCAGCATTGGCCGGGCTATCGAGGTTGGCGCCAATGTTTTTCGGGCGCCCTTCGTTCCATTATTAGTGACAGCACCTGCTTTGGGCCGGTATTGTTTTTTCGGTAACCTGTTTGCCCGCATGGGTATAGGCAGCACCGGTCAGGTGTACCGATTGGACCGTCATCCATCCATGAGCAAACACCCGGTAACTCCAGCTCACGAAAGTGACCTGCGTTTGCATTTGGCCGAACAAACTGAACTAAGGACAGGGTTGGTAGATGTACTGCAATTAGCCCAGCCTTTTACGCAAGCGAGAAAAGCTTTGAAAAACAGTATAGCCGAAGGATGGGACATTGTTTTGTTTGACGGGGGAGAAGAAGCACATTTAACCACCATTGGTCACTTGATAGATGAGTGTGCAAGCACTGAGCAGCCCTTGTTTTCGGTCGGCTCCTCCGGCATCGAAATGGCGTTGGGCAATCATTGGAAAGCAATAAGTAAGATTCAGCCTAAAACTGATTTTGCAGCAGCAGGAGAGGTTGAAAAATTGCTCGTGGTTTCCGGCAGTTGCTCGCCGGTTACATCGCGGCAAATTGAGGTAGCCCTGCAGCATCATTTTGTCGAAATTATTATTGACACCGAGGCATTAGCCTCAAGAAGGGATGTTGCATCTGTTTTAGCAGCAAATATTCAGCAGGCTGTCGCTGCTTTGCAGGCCGGTAAAAGCGTGGTCATACATACTGGTGGTAATAACCCGGATTGTGTTGATACTGCGCTTGATGCATTTGTCAAGCTAGGATTAACACCTACCGAGATTCGCAGCAAAACAGCGCAACTCTATGGTACCGCCTTGGGCAGCATTGCTAACGCTGTAATAGCACAAACGGATGTAAAGCGCTTGCTGATTGCCGGCGGCGATACCTCAAGCTATGCAGCACGAGCTTTGGGTATTGAGGCGGTTGAGATGATAGCCCCCATCGTACCCGGTGCGCCCTTGTGTAAAGCCTACGCACCCGGTAAAGCGATTGACGGTTTGGAAGTGAACATCAAAGGCGGGCAGGTAGGTGATGAACAATATTTTTTAACGGTTTTAAAAGGAAAAGCAAATTAATATGGCAAAAACATTAGGATTAATCCATACCTCACATACACTGATACCGATATTTCAGCAACTGGTAAAAGACAACTTGCCCGGCGTAACTACTTTTAATATTGTTGATGATAGCTTGGTGCGCAACATCCGCGAACGTGGCGAACTAACACCTTCTATCAGCAAGCGGGTAGCCGATTATGTGGCTTCGGCCGAAGATTCGGGAGCCGACTATATCCTGGTAACTTGTTCGTCTATTGGTGCTGCCGTTGAAGCAGCTGCCGAAAACAGCAAAGTGCCGGTGTTACGGGTAGACCAACCCATCGCCGACCTGGCGGTACAATCGGGCAAACGCATCGGCGTTATTGCTACCCTGTCAACTACCTTAGAGCCCACCAGCGATTTGGTGAAACGCAGAGCTGCTATGGCCGGTAAAGAAATTGAACTCGTATCAAAATTGTGCGACGGAGCATTTGAAGCACTGATGAGTGGTGATGCAGATAAACACGATGCTATTGTGACTGCCGCCCTGCGCGAATTATCGGAGCAGGTAGACGTTATCTTACTGGCACAAGCTAGTATGGCCCGCGTAGTTGATGGGCTTGCCCCGGAAGATAAGAAAGTGCCTATCCTGGCCAGTCCGCCAAATGCCATCGAGTATATAG
>CAJYSL010000330.1 GCA_913777515.1 uncultured Mucilaginibacter sp. | reverse complement strand
CTCCGCGTTACTTTTTACAGCGCGCCGAACCAAACGCAAACCATTTATTTGATTATCGACTATTACGGCATAGTTACCCAGAATAAAAAATGGTACTATGCATTGACAGAAATGTTGGAAGCGGATTGATGAGATATGTAAATAGAAACGGCAACCTGACATCACTATTTATTTAATTAGAGTCGTATTAGTAAATCATCAAAAAATATTTAATCCCTTTAAAATCTTTTCCGGTCTTAATCGTCTACCTTAATAGCTTACCTGCAACTGGGTTAGTGTCTAATTTTTTTAATGGCAAACCGACTACCGCTAATCATCCTGCTTTGGGTGGTTACCGACTTTTATTTTTATCAGACCATCAAAACGCTGAGCGGCTCACCAATTTACTCTTGGCTTTACTGGCTTGTTGATGTACTATTGATAGGCTTTATGTTAGCAGCAATTTTTGTACGCCGGGGCTCGCGCCTGCAGCAATCGCTCATTACCTGGCTGATGGGGTTGATGCTGTTTGCGTTTGTACCCCGCCTGTTTTCGGTGCCGGTGTTATTAATTGAAGACGTCATCCGCTTGTTCCGCGGCTTTCCGCCGCGTGCCCATTGGGTGAGCGAGCTAACCATGACCATAGCCGCCGTTTTAAGTTTAATTGTATTGTTCGGCATTACCCGAGGCAGGCACTTTTACCGCATCCGGCGCGAAACGTTGTCGTTCCCCGATTTACCCGAGGCGTTTGACGGTTTCACGATTACTCAAATCACCGACGTGCATTCGGGTAGTTTCAGCAATGCGGCCGGGGTGCAAAAAGGACTCGACCTGATTAATGCGCAGCATAGCGATGTAATTTTGTTTACCGGCGACTTGGTAAACAACCAGGCGACTGAAATGGACCCATGGATACCAGCCTTCGCCAAATTACAGGCGCCCATGGGTAAATTTTCGGTACTGGGCAATCATGATTACGGCGACTATATCCGCTGGGAATCTGCCGAAGCTAAGCGTGCCAATTTGGCCCAACTCAAGCAGGTACATCAGAAAATCGGCTTCAGGCTTTTGTTAGACGAAGCTGTTACCCTGCAAAAAGACGGGCAAACCATCATCCTGTTAGGTGTAGAAAACTGGGGCAAAGGTGGCTTTCATCAATACGGCGACCTGAGTAAAGCAACAGCCAGCGTACCCGACAACGCGTTTAAAATCCTGCTGTCGCACGACCCATCGCATTGGGAAGGCGTAACGCTTGATCACAATAAGCACATCCACCTCACGCTATCCGGCCATACCCACGGCATGCAATTCGGCATCGAACTGTTTGGCTTTAAGTGGAGCCCCATCAAATACGTGTACAAGCAATGGGCCGGCCTCTATAAACAAAAAAACCGCTACTTATATGTAAACCGTGGTTTTGGCTTTTTGGGACTGAAAGGCCGTATTGGTATATGGCCGGAGATTGCGGTAATTACGTTGAAAAAGAGCGTGTAAGTTTTGTAGTCAATTTGCAAACCAGACTTTTAGCTGATGTCTTTTCAACAAGTCAACTTTACTAACTTGCTTTATTCAATTGCTATTTTCTAAGTAGCACTTTGTTACTCCGCAGTTTTTAAAAAGTATTTGTCACTTACCCGTTTTAAGTAAGCCAAGCTTTCTTTTGAAAAAATCGGATAGTTTTTATGGCTGCTGATCACTGATTTGTTGTAAGCGGCAACAAACGAAATTGGGTCTTCCACCCTTTTTAAATGCGTTGACAGCAAGCCTGATGTCTTAATCAGGTTGCCCATAAACCGGCCGGGAATGTGGCCGCCGTTTTTGCCAAAAGCATTGGCGAGGTCAGAAAAATTTGCGTACTGCTGTATAACAGCTTCGTTACTGTTGGCGAGCGTTAAAACACTATCCAGCTTTTTGATAGAAGATACCGCAAATATTTCATCATTAGCAACCAGTGCCTTTACTTCAGTGTATAGCGGCGACCGCTTTTGTAAAAGCAGTGGTTTATCGATTAAGTCGGCAATTCCCTCTTCGGATACAATCTCAAGGAAATATAAAAGATTGAAATCTGCTGCATTATAATTGGCATCCGGTTTAAGCTTTTGCTGAAAAGCTACCGAAACAACTGCATGGAAAGCTTCGTGTGCTGCCATTAAACCAAATTTGTACTGGTCTACCCGGTATGACTGTAGCAAATCGTTAATAACAAATCCGCTGGAACCGGTAGCATCGGCACTGCCATAATTTAAGTAGAATAAAACCGGGAAATTCTCGTTTTTCTGTAATCTCGATGGTATAAACGGATACAGCAAACGTTTCACACTATCAATTACATTTATCCGTCCTAAATTGCCGGTGTAATTCTCCAAAGCCTTCAAGTGCTGTTTGTAGGCATAATGGTATTTTTCGGTAGCCGAAGCGCCGGCAGGTGCCACATTAACTGCTGATGTATATACGCGCAGCATTTCTGTTTTCAAAACCGTGGTGTCGACCGCTTTTCCACCAATCAGCATTTGATAAATCGGTGTTTGGAAAAGTGTTTGCCATGTAACATCTTTTGTTGGCATACCATGCTGTAAGGCTGATACTATTTTGAAGTAGGCTGCGGCGGCAGAGGTGTTGATTTTTGCATCAGGCTTATTCTGTCCGTAGCTCTCTTTAAAGCTTAGAACAACAAGAAAAAAGAGCCAGATTTTTTTAGGTTGCATAAGGAATTTAGTGTTACGTAAAATACCTAAATAGTACCCAAATTATAAACCGATTTTATCTGATTATTATTTGATTTTGTACCGACAGGAGATTCAGTGAGAAAGTCCAATACAGCTGTTTTTTATTCTTAAATGGAGTATTCTTCTTTTGAAATTCCTCACCTAATTTACAATATTTGCCGTGTTAAATTTACTTAAACCTTTTACACATTGAAACAGAAAACTACTACCAGTAGTAGGTTTTTAATCCTGCTTGCTTTATTCCATTGCATTTTATTCGGCTGTTTAAAAGATCCTAAATTATCTCGTGAGGTTGACAATGTTGCTGATCCTAAATTGAGTGATGCCCGAAACTGGTTCGAAGCCAATCAAAAACTATCAAAATCAACAAAATCCGTATCAAGTTTACCAACTGCATTAACTAATGGGCGTTGACAGAACATCAGATTGGCAATTCGACCTTGGTAATAAAGGTCTTGATGGCTTTGGAAAAGCTGATGCATTATGGTCAGATATCAAAAACAAATGTTAAATTATATCAACGCCAATGGCGGTAATGCCGGACATTACGTAAACAAAAATACTATTGCAAGGCCAAAATGGAATCTCGTGGATGACTATTTAAATGGCAGAATTACTTTAAAACAACTTAAACAACGGATAGGATGTTAATATTAAAAAAAATCGTTAAAATCTCATTGTTATTCATTGGAATTAGCATCACAAGTGCAATTTTGGCCCATTTGTTCAATGATATATTATTTGATAAGTTCAAAAACCCTAATTTGTCCGTAAAAGAACACTGGTTCCACGCGGCACCTTTAACAGCAATCATATTGTTATTTCATCTCAGTTTAAAGAACTTCACTTATTGGTACAGTCTGGCTTCAATGCCTAAGCAAGTCCTGTATTGCGCTGCTTTCGGATTTGTTATTATGCTCTATATTGGCTTGAGCACTTTCGGATTGAACATCGCCGGCGTAATTTACTTTTTACTGTCGTTCATACTGACAAATTCTTTTATACCATACTTTGATACCGTTTTAAACGGAAAATTTGGTTTAGGGTACGAAACGACGTGATTTAGCAACTAGCCTCCCTATCTAATAGCCTTCTAAAATTCGATGGCAAAAAAAGAATTTACAAACACAAACAGCGGTATAATCAATTTTATAACCGCTGTTTTTTTATGTTATGAAAAAAGTTAACGAAGGCGATGGTAATTTTATGAGTCAGACTCGATAACACCTAATCGATTGCGAAGCTGTAATGCTTAAATGACAGAGTGCATCATTGCCCCATATACTTAAGCGCCCTTTTTTAATTATAAAACGCCCAGCTCACCCCGAATTTTAATTGCCGGTAAGGCATTGGGTATCGGTTGATGGTGTAGTAGCCGTTGCTTTGCAAGCCTTGGTTTGCATAATCGTACATGATAAACAGGTTGGTACGGAACAGCGTGGCCTTGATGTATGGGGTAATAACAGGTGTGGTAATAAACGAGACATCGCTACTGTTGTAAAACTGCCCTAAACCAACTGCATAGTTTGGCGCTGTGTAGCGGGTATTGTAACGGGCACTGACACCGATGCTGGTTAGCAGGTTATTAAAAAATAACTTAGTATAATAAATATTGGCGTAGTTGTAAATCTGCGGGATGCGTAGCGTAGATTGATAGTCCGACTGCTGGTATACAAAAAAGTCTTCGGCATGAAACTTACCGAAAGCAAACTTTTTACCTACACTTATTTTAAGCAAATTTAACGGCGCATCTAATTGCTTGGGAGCAATATCGTTGCCATTGGGTGTTTGTGATGCGAAGTACTGATAACCGTTTACCAGAAAATACTCGGCCTTCAGGTCAATCAGCAGTTTATCATTGATGTAGTTGAACGATACGTTATTAATTTGCTGTTTGCCAATACCCGTATTATTAAACACATAATGGTTGCTGATATAATTCTTGAAAACAAGCGGCGCCTCGTTGTTTTGTGCATAAGCACCTAAAATAATACGACCTGTTTTTTCGCCGCCGGCAAGGCTCAGCTTGGCATCATACAAATAATCGCCAAAGTTATAACCCACTACTACCTGCTGAAAATCGCCCTGCAAAGTAACGCGGTCACTGAAGCGATAACTGAATTTGGCATTTAGCCTTACGTTTTGGTAGGTAGCATTTTGCACGCGGCGTTCCTGGTTGCGCAAGTTGGTGATGGTTTGCAAAGAGTCGACGATGTACTGCGAATACCGGAATAAATCGTGCGTTAAGCCCACGTCCAGCTTCACCTCGTTTTTAACAAAGCTTACTGATTTGCCGCGTAAATAAAAACTGTACGAAAAATCGTTACGAATGTTGGTTACCGCCAGCGAGTCGCGCGAAACCGTGTTATTAAAATAATAATCGGGGAAGACCTTGTAAGTATCCGGCTCATTCTGGATGAAACGATATTTTTGAACGTTGTAGTAAATGGTGTGCGAAACCCTTTGCGTAGGCAATATTTTTTGCCCCTCTTTAGCCCCGGCGTTTATGGTGTCAATACGTCCCAGATAATAAAACTGCTTTAAATAGACACCGTTATTTCTGTAATTAATGTAGGCATTGGTCAGACGAACCGTTTCCTGCAAGGGATTAAAAGAACCAACATTGAAAATATCTTCTTTCAAAATCGAACCACTCTCGGGCGCACGTATGTTGTTAAAAATTAGGTTACCCAACAAATTGTAACGTTTGCTTTTCGATTCGTACCAGGTAGCCACAACGGCATTTAAATCGCTTACGTTTTGCCTGGTATAGTAACCGCGCGAACCTGTATTATTGAAATTGAAAGTAAAATTCCAGTTAGGTTTAACGTTTTGGGTATGCACCAGCCTAAATACTTGGTCGGCATTGGAGTTTCCAAAAGCGCCGCTGTAAAATTCCAAGTTGGTGTAAGCTACCCGGGCGCGGTAGTATTGCACGTCGCTCGGCCTAAGCATGTATACATCCAATGCATGGTTGCCCACGTCAAAGCCGACAGATTTGAGTGGCTCAAACAACATTGGCCGCTGCGGCAAGCCTGTGCTGCCCAAATGCATACGCGGACTATAAGGCTGCAACAGCGGACTAAAATTTTCGAAATTTTTCAACCCGGTGTCTAAAGGGAAAACCTGTGTACTGTCTTTCAGTAGTCCTTCATTGGTAACCTTAATGTATTTTGATGTATAAATTACGGTGTCTTTTTTGTTTTCCTCACGTTTACGCGCGCTGTCGAGGAGGTCACTGTTGTTGAGTTTACGGCCGCTGCGAATAGTGTCGGCACCGTAAGGGCGGTCGGGTATCTGAGCAAAAGCTGCCCGGCCGATAACCAGAAATAGCAACGTAAGTAAAAAGTTTTTGAATTGACCCGGCATTTATAAAAATCAATCAGGGCAGCCAAAGCGGCTGCCCATGAGGTGTTTGGTTTTATGTAAACAGCACAATGGCTATACTTATTGTTTAAGCTATTATTTAATTATGGCTTTGTGGTTCGAGTTGCATATTTAAGGTTACGAATTTGATGATTTGAGTCTTTCTCTTTTATAAATTATTACTTCATCACTCAATCGCAAACCCTAAGTCAAAGCCCGTTGTACCAACGCCCTATTCCAATCCGGCAATCAATTCTTTTAAAATATGCGTTAAATGCGGTTCGGCTTTTTGCGCGGTGGCTATAATTTCCTCTAATGATACCGGCTTCAGCACTTCCGGGAAACCTTCGTCAGTTAATACCGAAATGGCGAATACCGGCAGGCTCATGTGGTTGGCTACAATTACTTCGGGCACGGTACTCATACCCACGGCGTCACCACCGATGATGCGCAGGTAACGGTATTCGGCACGCGTTTCCAGGTTAGGACCGGTTACCGCTACGTACACCCCTTTATGGCAGGTGATGTTATTTTCCTTAGCAATTTGCAGCGCTTTTTGAGTTAACTCTTTAGAATATGGCTGACTCATATCCGGGAACCTCGGGCCTAACTCCTCGTAATTACTGCCGATGAGCGGGTTTGATGGCTGCAGGTTGATATGGTCTTCAATCACCATCAAATCGCCGGTTTTAAAATCGGGGTTAAGCGAGCCGCTGGCGTTAGATACAAACAGGGTTTTGATGCCCAGCATTTTCATTACCCTAACCGGGAAGGTAATTTGCTGCATGCTGTAACCCTCGTAATAATGCAAACGCCCCTGCATGGCTACCACCTTTTTGCCGGCCAATGTACCAAAAATCAACTTACCCGAATGAAACTCGAGCGTTGCTACCGGAAAATCGGGAATGTTGGCATAAAGCAACTGCTTTTCAACTTCAATTTCTTTGACTAAGCCGCCCAAACCGGTTCCTAGAATAATGCCGGCTTCGGGTTCAAAATCGCCAATGCGGTTTTTAATGTACGCTACGGTGCGTTGTATACTGTCTAACATAGTTAAATATCGTTTTATTAAACTGCGCTTCGCCCCCGTTTAAAAAGCTGATACCGATGGGTAACACCATAACAGGCAAGGTGTTTACCAAAGGCAGCAATTCCGGAGTGCTCAGGCGCTGCGCATCTTTTTCGGTTGTAATAATGACCTTTTGAGCGGCAGTGCAGTTGTTAAATTCTTGTGCAAGTTTAGCAATATTTTTTAAGCTAAACTGATGATGATCGGCATAATTATGATGTACAATATGTGAGGTATGCTTACCCAAATACTGTAACAACGGCTTAGCGTTGGCGATACCGGTGATCAGGAAGACCATGGTGTTTTGGCTAGGCATTGGTAACTCTGCCCCACCGCTTAGTCGTTGCAGAGGCAGATAAGAAATTGAGGTAAAAAATACCTGCTGATAACTTAGCGGTTTCAACCGTGCTATAAATATCTGTTGCTCTATGGAACTTAAATCCGGCGGGCATTTACTAATCACAAAAACATCGGCCCGGTATCTGCCTACAAAAGGCTCGCGCAAGTTACCGGCGGGCAGCAGCAGGTTTGGCTCGTTAATGCGGTTGTAGTCAAAGAGCAATATGCTAAAACCCGGCTCAACAGCCCGATGTTGGTAGGCATCGTCTAAAATAATCAGGTCGTGGTTGATTTGCAGCCGCTCTATGCCCTCAACTCTTTTTTCGCATACTGCTACGGTAACATCAGGAAACTTTTGGGCAAACTGAGCTGGTTCATCACCGATTTGGGCTGCAGTATTTGTAGTTACAGTAAATTCAGTAGCAGTGGCAGTAGTTATTTTGACAGGGTTTACCTCATTATTTGCAACCCAGAAACCTTTGGTTCGGCGGCCATAGCCCCGGCTAAGTGTGGCCAATTTGTAATCCGGCTTAAGCAAACGCACCAGATACTCTGTCATGGGGCTTTTGCCAGCCCCGCCTACGTCCAGATTACCTACACATATGACCGGCAGTTCAAACTTTTTGCTTTTAAACAAACCTGCATCGTAAAACCAGTTGCGCAGCATTACTACTAAACCATAAAGCAGTGAAAAAGGAAACAACAGCCAGCGCAGGTATTTGAGCATGGTGGCAAAGATAAGGATTGTGGCGGTTGGAAGCTCAAGCGTTTAGCTCTGCAGGCAATTTATACTATGCTGTATACTTAAGATTATTTTAATTGAATATTTTAAATTAATAACTATTTTTAAACTTCAATTATGAATGAAGTACATATTTCTTTAGGCCAAATTAATAACACATGTTTCGTTGTGATGCCATTCAGTCCTCTTTACCAAACACAATATGAAAAAGTAATAAAGCCTGCGATAGAGGAGTCGAAAATTCAATGTGTAAGAGGAGATGAAATCTATTCTAAGCAAAGAATTGTCGACGATATATGGGATTCAATAAAAAAATGTCGTTTTATAATTGCGGAGCTAACCGGAAGGAACCCAAATGTGCTATATGAGGTTGGTTTGGCTCATGCCATAGGAAAACCAGTCATAATTATTACTCGGAACGGTGATGATGTTCCTTTTGATCTGAAAGATTTGAGATATCTCTATTATGACACAAATGATCCTCACTGGGGCGAAAACCTAAAGATTGCACTTAAAAAGCTTATCGACAAAGTACTCGAGTCGCAGACTTTAGACAGATATCTTGAGGGTATAACTGTTAATATCAAAAAAGCTGCAGTTAAGTCCGCGAAGAAAGCTGCAAGCGGAAAAAGCTCAACAATAGCCGGTCAGTGGGTTGGACACTTCATGTTGAATGGTAGACATGATATATCACTACAACTTATTCAATCTGAGAACGACTTAAGCGGTACGGCGGAAATCAGATTTGATTACGAAACTGAAAAATCAATTATACAGCAAACTATGACTGGTCAAATTAGTGACAACGAAATCACTTTGTCCGGTGTTAATTACACTTTTTTAGAGAGAGGTAATAGCGAAGAGTATATGTTAGACACATTCATCTTAACATATGATACATTGAATGACAAACTCAACGGTTATGTTTATGATGAGGAAAAGACAAAAAAGCCAAGCAAATTCGAATTAAATAGGATTCAGTAACTTTTATATAAATCTTTCTCGTTATCATCATTAATTTAGGCTGTTTCTTAATTACAAAATACGGTGAGTTTAGTTTACTAACGACAACATCATGTAAGGCCGGATAAAAAGTATTTGGAGACGATGGTGTAGTAATATTGCTTAACCGTAAATTATCGAGATGAGGATATATGGATTGAATTGCTTGTGTAAGCTCGGTGATGATGTTGGTCATTGTCAGTGAAAAGATTAGCTTAAGTCTAATTCAAAGCTAATCTTTTTCGGTGCATTCAGTTCATTAGGCAGCACATTAGCTTACTTAACAAAATTAAAAAACCTAACCTCCGCCACATTTCCGCTACACGCCAAACTCGCCACATGCTCGTCGTCCACCCAGAACGTTTGCACCTTCCAATCGTTTACTACCAGTAAGTCGGTTGACCGGTGAAAGCCATCAAGGCTGGGCAGATTTTGCATGTTTTCGGTAATACCTGACCCTAAGCCTTTGCCGAGCGCCTCTTTGCGAGTCCAGGCACTGAAGAACGCTGCGAGTGGCGACGCTGACGTGCTAATTAATTGGGCTTCTGCCGCAGTAAAATAATGAGGCAACAAACTACCGAAACTAAAATCGGTTTTCAGATATTCCACATCTACCCCTACCGGATGCCTACTTAAAGCGATGATCACAAACCCGCCCGAATGCGATAAATTGAAATGGATAGCTGCTTTGCTATCGCTGAGCACCAAAGCCGGTTTACCAAATTCATTTTTAGTAAAGAAGAGCTGATGTTTTGCAATATCTGTATGCTCAGAAAGCAATTGTCGTAAAACGCCATGCGCGATAATATAGCGGCAGGCATCGTCCGGCTGAACAAAGCGCGAAGCGCGGTCTTGTTCGGCCGCACTCAATACACTGCGATGCCCTTCTAAGTCGGTATCAGCAGCGGGTACCCGAATGCGCCAAACCTGAACTACATCCTGGTTTAAGCGAGGCGGAACGTTGGCCTGCTCCCACTTAAAATCGTCGGTTTGAGTAATTGTAATCTGCGGCATAGTTAGTTATACTCAGCGTCCAGGGCTTCCTGCAGTTTTTGAGCCAGTACCAGTCCGTTGTTTCCGATTAACATCGTTTGGTGGTCGCCCGGTATTTCATTAACCTTGATGCCTCGTTGGGCAAAAGGTTTCCAGCCCAGGTATTTGCTATCGGGCACGTAATAAGCACGCGTTTTGGCCTTAAATACAACTATTTTACCGTTGTAGGGCGTAAGCTTATAATGATGCAATGCATAGTTTAGTTTGGCGTAAATCTCATCAATCAGAGGCGAATGAACGGCATGTTCAGAGTCGCCGGAACCCAACCAACGGTGAATATGACTTTTTACGATGGCGGACTGATAATGAATGGTACTCGCCGGGTTCTGTACAAACGACTGTGCAACAAATTTGAGTTTGCCCAATTGCCTCATCGCCTTTTTAGCAACTGCTACATATTTCGCTTCCTCCACAAAAGTAACTTCAGCATACGAGTCAATCATGGCTAGCAGCATTACCTTCCGGCCAGCAGCCTGCAACTGTTTGGCCATCTCCAAGGCTATACTCCCCCCTAATGAATAGCCGCCTAAAGCTAAGTCGCCGGCCGGATGCACTTTATCAATTTCGCTTACGTAATAGGCTGCTAATTTCACCAAATCATCTGCGGGTTCATCCACGCCGTTTAGCCCTTTAGCTTGTAGCGCATAAACCGGCTGCTCAGCGCTCATGGTCTGCGACAAAAAATTAAACATGTGGACATTTAAGCCGTAACCATGCACAATAAAAATGGGAGGTTTGCTACCGGACGACTTTATGTTCACCAAGGAGCCTTGCGACTCTTCTACCCTATTTTTTGCCAGGTATGATGCCAGGGCTTCAATAGTTGGATATTTAAATAGCATCGCCAGCGGAACATGGATGCCAGTAGATTTTTCAACCTCTGCAATCATTTGCGCAGCCAGGAGTGAGTGTCCGCCCATCTCGAAAAAGTCGGCCGTTAAACTAATGGAATTAAGATGCAGTATCTTTTTCCATAATCCAAGCAGCATTTCTTCCGTTGAATTCTTCGGTCCGGGTGCAACAGCTATAGCCTCTTCAACAAACTGCGTTTGTTTGATTAAAGCGTTCCGGTCGGTTTTGCCATTAGGTGTGAGTGGAAATGCGGCAACGATTCGAATTTCTGATGGAACCATGTACACTGGCAACCATTTTTGGAGATGTTCCTTGCAAGTGGCCATGAACTGCTCATTGTTGTCCGGCTGTTCTTTTGCTGTTACATAAGCTACCAACCGGTCATTGACTGCAATAACAACCGCGCCGGAAATAAAGGACAACTGTAGTAATTGTAATTCTATCTCCTCAGAATCAATGCGATATCCGCGAACTTTCACTTGAAAATCAGCACGTCCGAGACAAATTAATTCGCCGGTATTGTCATACTTTCCTAAATCACCGGTACGGTAAATTCGGCTATCGCTCAGGCTTTCTTTGGTAATAAACTTTTCTGCTGTCAACTCTGGTCGGTCATGGTAGCCTCGGGCCACACCGTCTCCGCCAATACAGATTTCGCCCGTCTGCCCTTGCGCTACAGGATTGCCTTTCTCATCCAAAATATAAATTTTCGTATTATGGATAGGTTTGCCGATGGTGATGGTCGTGTCATGTTTCTGTATTCGTTTTATAGCCGACCACACCGTGGTTTCGGTTGGCCCGTACATATTCCAGAGTTCGCTGCATTGCTCAAGCAACTCCATCGCCAGCGGCTTACCTAGCGCCTCACCGCCGCATAAAGCTTTAAATGGTTGCAACTGAGTCCAACCGGCCATCAACATCATTTTCCAGGTAGCCGGAGTAGCCTGCATTATGGTGATTTGATGCTGTTTAATGAGCCCAGACAAAGCGCGACCATCTTTTGCCGTAACGGCATCGGCTAAAACAACCTGAGCCCCGGTTAAAAGCGGCAAAAATACTTCCAATGCTGCAATATCAAACGAAATGGTAGTAACAGCCAAGAGTTTATCGTTTGCATTTATGCCCGGCTCCTGTTGCATGCTGTACAAAAAATTAACCAGGCTGCGGTGCTCAACCTCTACCCCTTTGGGTTTACCGGTAGAGCCCGACGTGTAAATAACATACGCTAAGCTTCGGTTGCTACCTTGTACAGATAGTGCTGATGCCTGCCCGGCCCGATCAATCGCTCCCACGTCGAGGCGTGGTACCTCAACGGATATCTCACCTGCCAATCCCGATTGCGTTAATAGCAGCCGCGCGCCCGAATCTTCTATCATGTAGTTCAGTCGTTCGGCCGGCAATACGCTATCCAGCGGGACATAGGCAGAACCTGTTTTCAGTACAGCCAATAAGGCTACAACCGTATTAACAGACCGGTCAAGCAAAATGGCTACCCTGTCGCCGGGATTAATGCCCTTAGAGCCGAGCATCTGCGCTAACCGGTTTGCCCTCTCTATGAGTGTTTGATAGGTGATTGATGAGTTGCTATCCGTAACCGCAACTCTGTCTTTAAAATTATAAGCCACCTGGTCAATCAACTCGTGTAACGGTTGAGTTGGATAAGGCGTAACTGAATGAGATATTGCCTGCGCCGCTCCTCTTACGCCGGGCTTATAAATATCGATGTTTTTTAATTGAATTTGTGGATCGGCCGAAACCTGTTTAATCAAAACTTCAAAACCTTCCATCATTTGTTGGATGGTTTCCGATTTAAACAGTTGGGTATTGTACGACCATTCCAACTGCATACCTCCCGGTGCATCGGCAAGATTTACAAATATTTCAAAGTTTTCGGCAACACGTGCATTGGTGCTGATTTGATGTTTTACGCTTCCAAAATCGACACCTTCGTCAAAACCCAGGTCAACGTTTATAGCCACGGGGACTAATGGCAGCCGTGATGGGTCGCGCTTAAGGTTTAACTTTTTGATGAGGCTACCTAAAGTTATTTGCTGGTGGTCAAACGCATCCAAAATTTCTGAAGTGCGCTGCTTTAAGTAATCAGCAAAAGTTAGTTCTTTATGAATTGTTGCTTTAAGCGGCAGCAAATTTACACAATGGCCCACCAGATTGGGCTGCCCAACAGCGGGTTGACTAGCGGCGGGAAGGCCTAAAGTAATATCCGTTTGTCTGGTTAAACGAAATAAAAAGCTTTCGAAAGCAGCAACAAACACCGTGATGAAACTGCACTTGAAGGTTTTGCTCAGCAATCGTAAACCCTGCATCACTTCTGCATCAACAACAAAATCATCGCGACGGCTGCTAAACGGACGGATTGACGGACGGGGATAATCAAGCGGAAGTTCCAGCACCGGCACATGGTCTCTGTACAAATCCGCCCAAAACCTCTCAGCGTCGGCATGCTCACGGTTGGTGCTTGCTGCGACCTGTTCTATAGCGTAGTCGCTAAAAGCAGTTGGCTCAAGCAATACAAATGTTTTTTCATTGATAAAAGCTTGATATAGCATACTTAACTCCCTGCCTATCAAACCCAAAGACCAGCCGTCGCAAACAATATGGTGGATAGTAAACAAGACTTCGTGCTGATTGGCCGACCGCTTGAACAACACAATCCTGAACAACGGGCCATTAATTAAATCAAACGCAGAGCCAACGTCTTTCCGCGTGTATTTTGCAATAAAATTATCCTGTTGTTTTGGGTCAAGATGGCTGATGTCTTCATGCGGAAAGTCGACAGCAATGTTTTGGGAAATGCAAAGCTGCTTCCCGTCGGGTGAGAAAACCAGACGCAACGACTCATGGCGTTGTACTATCTCTGCGAATGCTTGCTGCAAGGCTTCTACATTAAGCGGCCCTTCCAGACGCAAAGTAACAGACTCGTTGAACGCTAAACTGGCCTCGGTGCCGCCAAATAGTATCGACGACCAAATTTCTAGCTGCTGCTCTGTCGCCGGCACCACTTTTTGAAGTTGATGAGCCGAAAAAGGATTATAATTTACGGTTTGAAACTCCATCAATCAACTATATAATAACCTGAAGATATTTGCCCAGTTGCTCCTGGTCTGCCACATACCATCCAGGATTTCCATTTGGGTCTCGCCCCAGCATTGCGCCCTCTACCGGTGGATGCTCAGCATACTGCATTAAATTATTATTTACCAATGTTTTAAATATTTCAGCCTTTATTAATACTTGAATGCTTTCTTTAAAAACTACTATAATTCTATCAATATCTTCACGGCTATGTGCTTCAGTTAAAAAGCACGGAAAGCCATCATAAATATGTATCCCGTTAAAGCGCATCAGGTGAAACAGCAATTCGCCGTACGGCACATCCTCCGTAAACTTTATTTTCCATAACGAACCGAAATGCGCTACCATCAATGGCAGCTTGTATTGTTTAC
>CAJYSL010000329.1 GCA_913777515.1 uncultured Mucilaginibacter sp. | reverse complement strand
GGGCACCTCGGGCAATGGTCCGCGCAGCCATACTTCGGGTAATTGGTTAGTCATGTGAGCAAAGGTAACAAATCAGGTTGTTTGTCAGGCAGAGTATAATTAAGGTCAGGATTGCTTTAAGCTTGATTATTCGATTCAATCTATACAGTGTAGGTTAAAATACAGTATAGATATTATTTAAATACGCTTAGTATTTAAATAATATATTTAATACTTTGAGCAAATTATCAATCACACTTATCACATCATGAAAAAATTCTCCGCTTTGCTTTTTTTGATGCTCGGGCTTACCGCCCTTGTAAGGGCGCAGAAGGCCGCCATCAATATCTCGGTAAAAAACAGCAACGCAAAAAGTTGCGAATTATGGATACGATCCAAAGCATTGGGCAAAAATTTCTTAAAGTTAGGTCAGTACAATATACAACTGGCTAAAGGAAAAGGCGTTATCAATATCGACTTGAAAAAACCAGTTTTTGCAGACCTATCAATTGCCGATAACGATACAGAACAGGTTCGGTGGAACACCATGCGCCTGTATCTTGTTAACGGATACAATCTCAAAATAAATGCTGATGCAGCTACTGGCAAATTTGTGGTTATTGGTACAGGTAGTAAGGACAACCAACCCTTGCCGTTAAAGATACCTTCCTATAACATTAAAAAGTTATATGGTGATTCTTTACCCAATCGTATCATAGCACTTGCCAACAACCATCGGCAACAACTACAGTCAATATACGCTTTGTACTTCAGAAAACACAAGCCCTCGGCCGATTTTATCAAAAATATAAAAGAAGATATCAACTATAGTGCTTTAAATATTTATTACTATTTTAAAGGAAACAGCATGATTCAACTTTTTGATGTATATGACCGGCACAAGCCGGCGTGGAAAAAAATTCAGGATAGCCTACTGAAAGTTGTAAAGCTGGATAATAGCAATGCGCTTACTGCCGTTAACTACTCGCAATTTTTAAGCAATTTTTTATCACGTGAAAAGCGTTCCATGGATTTGGAGGCAATGCTACATCCTGTCGAATTTTATAAAGAACACTACAATACAGATATCGAAACCGGGAAGAAGCTCTATTTTGCGGAAGGAGAAATTCTGCTTACTGAAAAAATAATTAATAAACACTTTACCGGTGCAGTAGCCGAAACCGCTTATGCAATGTTGCTCGATGAAGCGATGGGCGAACAGGACAGAAGAAATCTCGTATCAATCTACAATAGATTTTGCAGCAGGTTTCCTAAAAGTGAGTATTGTTTATTATTCAAACCCTCAATCGAAAAAATTCGTAAGGCTGAAGCCAAGGTGCTTACTGCCGACATGGTTTTTCTGCCGCAAAACGGCTCTGACCTCAAAAGTTTTAAAGAGATCTTGGCGCTAGCCAAAGGTAAAACGGTACTGCTGGATATGTGGGGAACCTGGTGCGGCCCTTGCCGGGAAGAAATTGCTGAGCATGGCGCAGCTATTAAAGCTCATTTTAAAAACAAAGGACTTGATTACTATTACATTGCCAACAACGATATCAATCACCTTGAAGAGTGGAAGAAACTGATTGCTTATCTTGATATGAAAGGTACGCACGTGCTGGCTAACGATAGTCTTAATAAAGACATTATGGATACGGTAAAAGGAGAAGCATATCCAACCTATGTCATCATCAAAAAAGACGGCAGTTGGGAATTATCTAAAGCCGGCTACCCCTTGGATAGAGACAAGCTGATTAAGCAGTTGGAGGCTGCATTGGCCATGTAGCACTTTTAAAAAAGTATTTAAATATTCCATTGTAAAAAGCTAATAAAAAATAAGCCCTTCACTAATCACATTATGAAAAAAATTTCTATGCTCGTGCTCATGCTCGGGTTTACTGTTTTGGTACATGCTCAAAAAGCAACCATAAATATTACCATCAAAAACACGACTGACAAGAATTGCTATTTCTCGATACCCGCCAGGGGGCTTGGCCGGGACTATCTGAATTTGGGCAGTAAAACAATTGATTTAACCAGCGACAAAGGCTCTGTAAGCTTAAAGTTAAGGCATCCGGTTTTTGCCTATTTGATGTACTCAGACGGCGGCGGATCAAATGCAGCCAGACGTTACGGGTACAAATTTTATCTTTCACCGGGGTACCACTTAAAGTTTGTTGCAGATGCAGCAAATGGCAATGTAAAGGTTAGTGGTATCGGGAGTAATAACAACCAGCCTTTGCTTGGAAAAACCACAGATCCGGAAATACAAAAATTGTATGGCGACACGCTGCCTAACCGTATTATTGCCGTGGCTAACACTCAGCGCCGGCAGTTAGAATCGGCATACCGGCAGTATGTTAAAAACTACGCGCCTTCTACCGATTTTAAGCAGGCTCAGCTGGAGGAAATAAAATATACTGCGTTGGAGACTTATTTCGGTTTCAAAGAAAATAACAAGTTTCAAATTGGCGGCGCGTATGAGCGTAATAAGCCGCTATGGCAAAAAATACAGGATAGCCTGATGAAGCAGGTAAAGCTGAATAACAGCAACGCCCTGGTGGCCACCAACTATCAGAGCTTTCTGCGTGAATTTTTGCTTCGCGAAAAGGAAAGGTTATGGCAGGAAAGTCAGGAACATCCTGCTGAATTTTATAAAGAATATTACAATGCGGATATCCCGACCGGAACAAATCTTTTTGCTGCTGACAATGAAAATCTGCTTACCGAAAAAATAATCAATAAACATTTTACCGGTGCCGTAGCCGAAACCGCCTACGCGATATTGATTGACGAAGCACTGGACGAAAAAAATCCAAAAAACCTGGTGTCGATTTACGACCGGTTCGGAAAAAAATATCCCGACAGTGAGTACCGCTTATTGTTTAAAAAAGAGATTGACAAAGTTCGTAAAGCTGAAAAAAAATCGCTCACCAGCGACATGGTCTTCCTGCCGCAAAACGGCTCAGACCTAAAAAAATTCGAAGAAATTTTGACATTGGCCAAAGGCAAAACGGTGCTGCTGGATATGTGGGGAACCTGGTGCGGCCCTTGCCGGGAAGAAATTTCTAAGCACAGTGCAGCGATCAAAGATCATTTTAAGGACAAAGGCTTAAATTATTTTTATATAGCCAACAGCGACCTTAATCATGTAAACGAATGGAAAAAATTGATTGCTTTTTTTGATCTGAAAGGCACTCACGTTTTGGCAAGCCCGGAGCTTGATAAGGATATTATGCGTACCGTTAAAGGAACTGGATACCCTACTTACGTCATCATTAAGAAAGACGGCACCTGGGAACTGTCTAAAGCGGGCTATCCCATGAAACGCGATGTGCTGATTAAACAGTTGGAAGAGGCATTGGCTATGTAAATAGACATTGCGATAGCCTCTATGCTGGCTCGAATAGCTGGCATGGGGGCTATCTTTTAACCAAGCGCAGTAAACTTACTTTCTCGCTCATTTCTGTTAATCTGCCTAGTTTTAAGGTCAGTAAGCCTGCCTGCTTAAGTTATCAGCTAAAACCCGGCAATAACAAGCAACGACATAGCTGTATAAAAACCGGATCGAGATCGATCAAAAAATTTGCCGTTATGAAAAACATACCGACCTTTTACCTAACAGCAAACACACAAACGTAAATCAAGATTTATGGCTTAGTACTGGCATGCAATAGTCTAAATAACCCTTTTTACCGGCTTGGATGTATTGTTGAAGGAAATTTCAGCTTAACTATAAAATGCGTTGTCTGTTGAACCTAACAGGGCTGTTAAATAAAGGTAACCCAAAGCCACCTTACATCCTACATTACCGCTCCTTTCAATTGATACTTATGGTATAGTGATTGCTATAATTTGTACAACTACTTTGAATATACGTATGATAACATCTACTCCACTTACCCGAATAGTGAAATGGCCTGCGCTTGTATTAGCGTTTAGCGCCTTTTTTATGCTGGTGCTGCAAGGCTGTCACAAAAAGCGGTCGGACATGGCCGAAACCATTTACAAAGTCAACAAAAACAAAGCTTTCAACAAAGTGACACCCGAGGGCTTTACCCCGGTGTTTCAAAAAGTGCTGGCCGAGAAAAAGAGCAAACTGCGCAACCCGGTACTCATTACCAGTTTTTATGAGAAAAATGAGTACGACCCGGTTTTAGTTTTAGACCACATGCAAGGGCAGGATTTAAGAACGCTGGCCAGCTACCTGAAACAGTCCGGCGAACATGGCCTTGACCCTAAAATGTTCCGCGCGGATGAAGTGAATAACCTGGTGAACAAGTTTTATAGTAAAGATGCCATTAAAACTACCGAAGAGGCATACCAAAATATGGCCGAACTGGAAGTAATGCTGGCCAACTCGCTGATTGATTATACCAATGCCTTACAATATGGCGTAATTAGTCCGCGTAAAATTTATGCGCGCTATTACACCACCACCCTCCGCCCTGATAGTAACTCGATGAATAAAGTGTTTGCTATCGCTGATATGAAAAAGTTCCTGGACAGTATACAGCCAAAAAGCCCGCAGTATATTGCCATGCAAAAAGCCTTGATGAGCCATGTGCAGGTAGCCGGTAAAACATCCGAAGAAACCGACCGCATCCTGAAAGTAAACCTGGAGCGCCTGCGCTGGAAAAACAAACCGACCGAAGCCAAATACGTCATCGTAAACATTCCGGATTACCGTTTGGATGTAATGGAAAATGGTAAATCGGTCATGAATATGAAGGTATGTGTTGGTGAAGGCCGTAACATTGACCGCGCCGATAACCTGATGGAATATGACGAAAGCGACAAAGTAGACCGTCCATTCTCGCGCGAAACGCCACAGCTGAACAGCATGATTTACTCGGTGCAGGTAAACCCTATCTGGAACATTCCGCAAAGCATTGCAAGCAAAGAAATTATGGTAAAAGCTGCTCAAGACCCATACTATTTGGCCAATAACAATATTGACGTTTATAAAGGTGGCAAGATCGTAGACGACCCTGAAACCATCGACTGGGCAGCGGCCAACAAAGATGATTACGCTTTTAAACAACGTTCGGGTGAGGGCAATGCCTTAGGTAAAATTAAGTTTCTGTTTAAAAACAGCAGCTCAGTTTACCTGCACGATACCCCTGCAAAACTGGCATTTAATAAACCAATGCGTGCAGTAAGCCACGGTTGTGTGCGTGTAGAACGCCCGCTGGATTTGGCTCATGCCCTGTTTGGCGATGGTAGCAAGTACCAAACCATTAAAACAGAAATGGAAAGCAGCGAAGTTCCTAAAGCTAATGACATCAGTCTACCTAACAAAATGCCTGTATACTTAACTTACGCTACCTGCTGGTTAGATGATACCAACACCCTGCAATTCCGTCCGGATGTTTACGGATTGGATATTGTTCTGTTTGCACACCTTAATAAATACCTGACTGCTTAAGCAGCGTTATTTTTCTACACGCGAAAGCCTTTAGCCGAAAGCTAAGGGCTTTCGTTTTTTATATTGTAACATATAGTACTCCCTATCGTCTAAACTCTGCTAACCGATTGAAGAAGATGCTTACAGCCAATACTTTTTACATAACGCCGTTTTTAATAAACCGCTTAATAGCAGGGAATTTACAGTACTAACGTTAAATTTTATTGCTCATCACAATTATAGTTTATACTTTAACGGCATCATAAAGCCACTATACGTCCCTAAACCCAATGACCGGCCATCAGCACTATTCGTTCGACCTTTGGTTAACCTTGATTAAATCTAATCCATTGTTTAAAAAGCAGCGGAGCAAATATTTTCATCAGCACTTTAATTTTCAGCAAATTTCGCTCGAAGAGGTGGAACAAAAATTCAGGCAGGTGGATGTGATGTGCAATGCCATTAACGAGCGCACGGGTAAAAACATCGATGCCGACGAGATGTACCTGATGGTTATCAGCCAGATTAACAATAACCAAATTAACCTGCACGATATCGACATTAACCAGCTTTATGCCAACATGGAAGCTTTGGTGTTTGATTACCTGCCGCAGGTTTACGACAAGGATACCATCAACCTTTTGGCCCAATTAAAAGACCGGGGCGCAACCACTAATATACTAAGTAATACCGGCTTTATTAAGGGCGTTACCCTGCGTAAAGTATTGCAGCAATTAGAGCTGGCATCATACTTTGATTTTCAGCTTTACTCGGATGAGGCTGGTATGTCAAAACCCAACCCTGCATTTTTTGAGCTGATGATAAACCAGGCCCAACAATTGGCGCCTGTACAATTGCAGGATATCACGCACGTGGGCGACAATCCTAAGGCCGATGTAGAAGGCGCACTTCGTGCCGGCATCAACGCCACCCTCATTAACAGCAACCAGGTATCTATCCTTACCTTAAATACACATGAACCATCACACATATTCCCTTCATAAAATCAACAGCAACAGTAGCTTTGGTTTTAGTGCAACAGATTACAGCCGGTTTAAATTCGGCGATGATGCAGCCGCCGCCAAATTTGGCAGGGCGCTGGCCAACGGTTTTATCAGCGAAGTAATTACCCATATGCCCGAGGCCGTGCAGCTAGTGGTTATTAGCAGCCCCTACTCATACATACCGACGGCTACTTATGCCATGAAAAATTATTTTGTGGCGCAATTGAACCGCTGGCTGGCCGACAATGAATGGCCGGTAGCGCAGGAAGCCAAGGTACACCGCACCGTAACCTATAAAGAAGATTATGGCGCACTGGATGCCGAGCAGCGTTTAAAACTCATCAGTAACGACTCGTTTCATATTGATGCCTTGTTTTTGCAGGGCAAGGTGCTGTTGTTTTTGGATGATATTAAAATCACCGGCAGCCACGAGCGCATGATTACCAAAATGATTAATACCTTTAGTTTAACAAACGAGGTACATATGCTGTATTTTGCCGAACTGGTTAACACCAACATCCACCCCAACATCGAAAATTATCTGAACTATCACGAGGTCAAATCCATTTTCGACTTGGACCAGATTATTAACAGCGGCAGTTTTTGCATCAACACCCGCATTGTAAAATATATTTTAAACAGCGACCCTCACGATTTTGGTCTGTTTATTTGCTATCAAACTAACGAATTTATTAACCATCTTTACGATATGGCTTTAGGGAATGGCTACCATACCATTGAGGCATATAGCCAAAATCTGAATCACCTTAAAAGTCATCTATTTATCAACCAACCAAAACTTGTACAACATGGCAATTAATTTGCAAAAAGGCCAGCGCGAAGCCATCAACGCACCCGAATTTGTAATTGGCTTAGGCTGGGATACCAACAGCACCTCAACCGGCAGCAGCTTTGACCTGGACGCATCAGTATTTATCCTGGGCGAAAACAAAAAGATTTTATCTGACGAGCACTTTATTTTTTATAATAACCTGAAATCGCCCGACCATGCGGTAGAGCATGCCGGTGACAACCTGACCGGTGCCGGCGATGGCGACGACGAGCAAATCCACATTGACTTGTCTAAAATAGACCTTCGTGCTACCGAAATTTGCGTGGTCGTAACCATTCATGATGCCGAAAACCGAAGGCAGAATTTTGGCCAGGTACGTAATTCGTTTATGCGCATATTTGATGCCGGTAGTGGTGCCGATTTGTTAAAATACGAACTGGAAGAAGATTTTTCTATCGAGACTGCAGTAGAGTTTGGCCGCATTTACAAACGCAACAATGAGTGGAAATTTGAGGCTATTGGCGCTGGTATGAAAGGCGGCCTGCAGGATTATTTAAACAAATACAACTAAACCGAAACCAACTATGGCAATTAATCTGGAAAAAGGGCAACGCATAAGCCTCGAAAAAAGTAACGGCAACAAGCTTCAAAATATTTGTGTAGGCATTAACTGGGGTGCCATCGAAAAAAAGGGATTGTTTGGTTTAAGCACCACCAAAGAAGCCGTTGACCTGGATGCCAGTTGCGCCCTGTTCAACGCATCTAAACAGCCCGAAGAAGTAGTTTACTTCGGCAACCTGAAATCAAAAAACGGTGCGGTGCGCCATAGTGGTGATGATTTGGTGGGCGACATGAATGGCAACGACGGCATTGACAATGAAGTTATCACCCTTGATTTTTCGCAACTAAGCGACAGCACGCAATATGTGGCCTTTGTTTTAAACAGCTTCCGTGGGCAGGATTTTGCCAAAATTCCGTTTGCCTCTATCCGGATTTATGAGGGCACGCCTAACCGCGTAAACGAGGTGTTTGCGAAGTATGATATTGCCAACGGCGCACACTTTGCCGGCCATATATCTATGGTGATGGGCGTATTTTACAAGCGTAACGGCGAGTGGAAGTTTAATGCCATTGGCGAACCCACGCAGGATAAAAAACTGCAGGAAACCATTAATACCGTAATGCAAAAATATTTGTAATATCAATACCCCTGCAAAGGGGTATTTTCTAATTTTATATCATGGACAACAACACTTCGCTGCCGGCATTACCCGAACTGAATACCAACGGCGGCAAGATAGATAAAGACGGCAATGTAAACCTGAACCAGGTAACGCCCGACGATGTCAAAAAATATGAAGCCGTTAACCAATCGCTTAACCCGGCTGATGTTAACTCGATATTGAATTACGGTGCCGATGTACAAAACTCGATGGAAAAGTACAGCAATCAGTTTCTGGCATCGGTGCGTACCTATAATTCGGGCGAGGTTGGTACACTGGTGAATGAGTTGCTTACCGAATTGAATTACATCGATATCGATGAGTTGAACCAAAGTGGTTTCAGCAAGTTTTTGTCGGGTATACCGTTTTTAAAGAAAATGGTGTTCGACGTGCAGAAGCTTTTTCAGAAGTATGATACGGTTATCAATAACATTGATAAAATCGTCAATAAGGTAAAAGCCGGCCGCATCAACTCTATTAAAGATAATGCCTCGCTGCAAACGATGTTTGATAGCAATGTTACATACATCAAACAGATGGAAGAGCTGATTATTGCCGGTCAGGTTAAGCATCAGCAACTGAGCGAACAGCTGGCTGCCATGGATGCCAATCCGAACGCCTACCAGGACTACGAGATTGCCGATATGCGCGATTTTGTAAACCGCCTGGATAAGCGCCTGGCCGATTTAAAGGTAGTGCGGTTTATTATGTTGCAATCGCTGGCGCAAATCAGGGTAGTGCAAAATAACAATACCTCCATTGCCGAAAAGGCGCAGTCCATCGTGTCAACCACTATTCCGGTTTGGAAAAACCAGCTGACTATTGCGGTAGCCCTACACCGGCAAAAGCAAAACGTGGAGATGCAGAAAAAGATATCTGACACCACTAACACGATTTTGCAAAAGAATGCCGAGCTGCTGAAGCAAAACAGTATTGATGTAGCCCGCGAAAATGAGAAAACCGTGGTGTCTATTGATACGCTGAAACGCACAACACAATCGCTGATTGAAACCCTGAACGAGGTAAAACAAATACACGAGCAAGGTGCACAAAACCGTAAAACCTTAAACACCGAACTGGAAAACCTGGAAACAGAACTAAAAAAGAACGTCACTAACCGGGGCTGATAAATATTGATGGATGAGAGAAGGGCAAGCGTTTTAAGCGAATCGGTACGGATACTAAGCAAGCTGCAAATTATGGCGGCTTTTTTTTCGGACGATGTGATATTCAATATTTACCTGCGCAGCCAGGTGATACACCAACTTTTTGAGCAAAACACGGAGCTTGATATCAACAAACTGGAGTTGTTTCACGTTCAGTTTACCGATACACTCATTGATTTACTCAAAAAGATTAAAAAAACCAACGAGAAAAACGTTACCCTTTTATTTAACGAGATTGATCTTAACCGCGAGGTAATTGCGCGGCTGGAAGCCGACAAGCTTACCCAGGCAGATTTCGATTTACAAAAACAGCGGCAGGCGCTTAAAACTAACACTTCGCTTAGGCGCCTGTACGAGGTATTGAGCGGCTACAGCAACGAGTACCCATACTCTAAAAACATCAACGCGTTTAGCGCCAGGTTTTCAGCCTCGTTTTATCACGACATAACCGAGGATGTTTTGGCCAGGCTTACCAGCTACACCCCTGCCGAGGTTTACGATACGCCACACGCCGTTATACAGCGCAAACTGATGGGCCAGCTTTGCAAATACGAATTTAAATCTGAGTTTTTTTGCGGTTTAAAAGCAGGCAGCTTAATTATTGAAGTATATAAATTTACCGAAGCTGCCATTAACTTTTTATATTACCCGTCGCGTAACTTGTTTTTGCTATGCGATGTCGCCGAGATGGAAATGATTAATGCAGCGAACAGTGCACCGGGTGCAGATAATTCGCTGGTTTACGAACTCAAAAACAAAAACGACCAATTGCAAAGCCGCGCGACACTAGTTAAAACGCTTATCCCACCCGAGGTAAAACAGCTGCTGGCAGAGCATTATAAAAAAATAACAGATATCGGTTTCCTGCAAAACATCAGTAACTTTGATGCACAGGCCAACATTTTAAAAACTATGCTGAATACCGATATGATGTAACAAAACAAATATCGGCAGGTCATATACACACACTTAAACTTTAACTATTTACAAAACTCTACAATGGACTTTATTCACAAATTATTGGGTGACGACATACAGGCAGGCTTACTGGTAATCCTGAACTTAATTGTTATCGAAAGCTTGCTATCGGTTGATAATGCCGCTGTGCTGGCCACCATGGTAATCGACCTGCCCAAAGAACAACGCAACAAAGCGTTGCGTTACGGTATCATAGGCGCCTACTTTTTCCGTGGTATATGCTTATTATTAGCCTCGCAGTTAGTAAAAGTTTGGTGGTTAAAACCATTGGGTGGCTTATACCTGCTGTACCTGGCGTTTGACTATTTTAAAGGCAAAGCATCCGGCGGCGACAGTGAAGACGAGTCAGTAAATAAAAATGAAAGCTGGATTTATAAATCAACCGTTGGCTTATTGGGGAATTTTTGGGCTACCGTGGCACTGGTCGAAATTATGGACCTGGCCTTTTCTATCGATAACGTATTTGCCGCCGTTGCCTTTACCGACCATGTGTTTCTGATTTATACCGGTGTATTTATCGGCATCCTGGCCATGCGTTTTGTAGCGCAGGGTTTTGTGAAGCTGATGGAGAAATTTACGTTTTTAGAGACCATTGCTTTTATTGTGATTGGCGTACTGGGTATTAAATTAGCAGCCTCGGTATACACTCACTTTTACCCGCACACGCCATTGGCCGAAATTATTGATGGCGAAAAAACTGACCTTTTCGTGTCGTTATTTACCGTAGGAATTTTTGTAATTCCGGTGCTAACTTCGCTCCTATTTAACTTCCCAAAACGACACGATAGAGACGCAGATGTAGCCGAAAAAGCTGAAAATGTATTGAAAGAATAATAATCTTAATACTTTTTAACATTTGTGTTTTGCAAATTAATCCGTTTAACTAAACATTGCTATTTAAAGCCACTATGTTAAATTTATATTAAGCACATTTAAATTTAATAGCACAACAGCAAAAAGTGCAGCTTTATCAAAAGAGCTGCACTTGCTGTTTTAATGTATTATCATTTACTATGCTTCAAGCATCACTATTTGCAAAGCAACCCTCATTTGAGTGTCAGTTTTGCAACGCTAACCCCTCTTCGTTATATTTGACTTAACAAAATAAGTGCTTACAGATACACTATTACCTATAAATCGGCCGTATTTTTTTCTTATACATTAAATAACATTAACTTTTAAGCCATATTAACCAGAAAACAAGCCAACTTCAACCCACCGTTAATGAAGTGTTAATATGATAATTTTCACTTAACATAGGTTTAACATATCGAATTCAATTTTGTATAAAATTTTATTCACATGAAGAAGCTTTTACTTTTCTTATTCGTTGCACTACTGGCAAGTATTGATGCCAGCTTTGCACAGGTAACAAGTTCCGTTATAACGGGTAGGGTTACCGACGGCAAAAACGCTAATTTGCCCGGAGTAACCGTTACAGCAGTAAATACCAGCACAGGCACCCGCTACGCTGCACAAACCAACGCCGAAGGGCGCTATACCATCCCTAACGTAAACCCAGGTGGCCCTTACACCATCACCGCTACTTACGTAGGTTCAAAAAAACAAGAACAAACCGGTATCAACTTAAGTTTAGGCAGCTCTGTATTCAACTTCAGGTTAGCCGATGAGTCGACCGAATTAAAGGCCGTAGTTGTTAAAGGCAGCCAGGGTACAACAAAAACCGGCTCAAGCACCCGCGTAAGCGCAGCACAATTAAAGACCTTACCGTCTATCAGCCGTAGCTTGCAGGATTTTACCCGTACAACTCCTCAAAGCAGCAATAACTCATTTTTGGGTACCAACTTCCGCTACAATAACGTAACGCTTGATGGTGCTATCAATAACGATGCGATTGGCTTCAGCCCTTCATTGGGTGGTCAAGGCGGTACATCGGGCCAGCCGGGCAGCAGTACCCGTACTAACCCGGTATCTATCGATGCTATCCAAGATATTCAGGTTTACCTTGCTCCTTACGACGTTAAAATTGGTAACTTTTTGGGTGGTAGTATCAACGCGGTAACCCGTAGCGGTACAAACACCGTAACCGGTTCGGTTTATGGTTTTGGCCGTAACGCCAGCATCACCGGTCGTAACAAAGCAGGTGACAACTCTAAACTGCCATCATCTTTCCACGAGTATCAAACCGGTTTCCGTTTAGGTTTCCCTATCATTAAAGACAAATTATTCTTCTTCACCAACGAGGAGATTACCCGCCGTCAAGACCCTGTTATTTTGGCCGCAGGTTCGGCCGATATGCCTATCATCAACCGCACCCAGGCGCAGCAAATCAGCGATTACATGCGTACTGCTTATGGTTTGGATGCCGGCAGCTTTGACAACTACAATATCTATTCACGTTCCAACAAATTCTTCAACCGTTTAGACTGGAACATCAACGATAAAAACCAGTTGTCTATCCGTAACAACACTATTACCTCACAAGCTACCAACCTGGAGCGCGACCAGCAAAATTTCCGCTTCGGTGGTATCGATTTTAAACAAATCAACAACCAGAACTCTACAGTTGCTGAGTTAAAAAGCCGTATTGGCGGTGGTTTATCTAACAGCTTAATCGTAGGTTATTCAAGCGTACACGATTATCGTCAGCCGCTTTCTAACCCTGCGGTTCCGCAAATCGAAATTGCATCAAACGGTGGTACTATCTTTGCCGGTACCGACCGCGAGGCCAGCATCTTCAACATGAAGCAAAAAACCTTTGAGTTTACCGACAACTTTACCATGGTTAAAGGCGACCATACGTTCACCTTTGGTACACACAACGAGTTTTATAACATCACTTACGGTTTTGTTAACTCATGGAACGGCCGTGTGGCTTACAGCAGCGTAGCCGACTTTTTAGCTAACAACCCTAACCGCGTACGTACCAACTATAACTACACCAACAACAGCCGCGATTATATTATGGATAATCCGCCGGCACAGTTTAAAGTAAATATGTTTAGCTTGTACGGTCAGGATGAAATTCACATTGGCGACAACTTTAAATTAACTCCGGGCTTACGTTTTGACCTGGCCGATATGCCAAACAAACAGCCTTTGAGCGTTAAAACTACCGGTGCCCCTGTTGACCCATTATATGGCAGCACTTACACCTATACTCAGCCAAGAAACATCACCAACAAGTTTTTAGGTCAAGTTCAGATTTCACCTCGTTTAGGTTTTAACTACGACGTTAACGGCGACCAAACCTTTGTGGTACGTGGTGGTACCGGTATATTTACCGGCCGTATACCATTTGCTTGGTTAGGTTACGCTTATTACAACAACGGTGTTACTTATGGCGCTTACGATAACCGTAGCTCAGCACGCGCGTTTGTTACCGGCACCGACCCTATCCGCGATGCCTTATCTGGCAACGGCGAAGCAGGCTTTGTGCAAAAACAAGGCGTAAATGTTAACGATGCATCTGGCAGAACCCAGGTTGACTTAATTGACAACAACTTTAAAATGCCACAAGCATGGAGAAGCAGCTTAGCGTTTGATTTTAAAACTGATAACCAATGGCGCTTTACTGTAGAAGGTATCTATACTAAAGTTATCCACGACTTACAATTTAAGCACATCAACTTAGTTGATAACGCTATCTACTACCCTTACGACGTCAACAAACAACAGCCTATTTACCGTCCGGTTGCTGCTCCTACAGCTTCAAACCCTAACGCTACCACCCAAGCCATCAACCCGCTTTACTCTAACGCTTACTTGTTAACCAACACCAGCCAGGGTTACCGTTACAGCATCACCGGCCAGGTTGGCAAAACCTTCCCTATCGGTTTAGATTTATCGGCAGCGTACACTTACGGTCAGTCTAAAGATATTACCAACGGTATCCGTAATTCAATGGAGTCTAACTGGCAGTTAAACCAGGCGCTTAACCCTAACAACCCAGGTTTAGCTTACTCAAACTTTGATATCCGCAGCCGTTTTGTAGGTACTGCTAACTACCGCATCGATTGGAATGGTGCACATCGCTACCTGACTAACTTCTCGTTGTTCTTTAACGCACAATCAGGTACGCCTTACTCATTAGGTTTTGTTAACACTACCATCGATGGTACTGCACAAACCGTAAGTTTAGTTTACATCCCTAAAGTTGGCGAAACTGCAAACTTCTTTGCTAACACCGCTACAGGCGCATCACAAGCTGCTGCCTTTGATGCTTACATCAACAGCAACAAATATTTGAGCAGCCGTCGTGGTAACTTTACTGAGCGTAACGGTGCCCGTACGCCTTGGAACTACCAGGCCGACTTCCGTTTCTCTCAGGATTTCAACATCGTACGTGAAGGCAAGAAAACACATACCATCACCTTTACTTACGACATCATTAACCTGACTAACTTGTTAAACAAAAACTGGGGTATCCAGTACTTCTCGCCAAACACCTTCAACTCAACTTCGAGTGTAGGTTTAAAACTGGCTACAGCAGGCACTGCTACTACCAATCCTATTTATACATTTAGCCAGGGCGACGTAACCAGCTACTCTAAAGACTTCTTTGCTTCACGCTGGCAAATGCAGTTTGGTTTACGTTACAGCTTCTAATCAGGAGCCGCAACAGTAACCAAACGTTACAAACTACAAAGCCGGGACACGAGAGCCATCATGGTAATCGTCCCGGCTTTTTTGTTGAATATATTTCTGATGGATAACGATACTTCCTAAAACCACTAACTATCCTGCTTAAGCGCCTGAAGCGCCTGGGATATCAGGCTTAATCCGTCATCAGAGTAAGACAACCTGAGCGCAAAATTGTGCCCGTGCGCATCCATTTTTAGTAATGATTTGCGCAGGATGTTCACCATCTTTTCCGGCTCATCAGTATATTTTTTTCTAAAATCCTCAAACTGAAACTCCAGAAACACCAGGCATAGTGCATTTTCCATCGTCTGTACATCCGCATCTACTTTGATACGTTTTTTCAGGATAATCTGACTCACCCGCTCAATCATATCCTCGTCGTATCCGGCCTGTTTCATCAATTGGGCAGTCACTGAAGCATGATGCAACGCAAGGTCTTTTCGCCATTTCAGGTACGGTTCGCGACCGTCGGGATAACTTTCGCGCGGTATTTCCCAGCGGCCGATATGCTGACTGCGCGATGCCAGGAGCAATTCTTCGCTGGCCTCACGGTCGAGCTTCAACACCCACTCGTATAACCGTAAGGCATAAAAATATTCCTGGGGATAGGTTTCGCCCTCCCAGGTAATAGTGCGCGGGTCTTGCCGGTTGTAATCGTCAAAAAGTTGAAAAGCCTGTTCTAACTTACTCATGGATGCAAAGTAGCATCTTTTGATTATCAGCCCAAATATAATGATGACTATACGAGGTTATATTATCAGGAAAACTTCTGGAGCCTGTCAACATTTATTGTGTAAGTTGGGTTGAGCATTTTCGATAGGTTAGTATATCATATTAAACTTTATAACCCTCGTTTAAAATCACTCCGTTTAAAACAAAACAGAATTTATGTAGAAACCAAAACGGCTTCCAGAATACTGAAAGCCGCTTTTTTGTATTAAGTTTATAGCCCTTTGTCGCGTTTCAAGACGACATTATAATCAAGACCCTGGTAATTGACTTTTAGATTAATTGAATCGGCAGATACTTTGCCGGCGTGTGTAGCTGTTTCGCCGTTCAGGTTGGCTTTAAAAGTGAGCATGTCTTTCTCCAGCTTACCCTCCTCAATGGGTACAACACCCAAGGGTGTTTCGGCAGTGCCGGTTACCTTGTTGCCTTCAGTTTTAAATTCATAGCTTATGGCTACGTCCCTGCCATTGTAGTCTAATACCCCGCGCCACTTACCATTAACATCTGCCGCAATAAGGCAGAAAAGCACGCCGCAAATGCAGAGCACTATTGCGTTAAAAATTTTTGTGTTCATTAGGTTTAATTGGTTGTGTACTAAGTTATAATAAATAAATCATCCTGCTCAATATATTTGTTAACACCATACTAATTTTATACGCCGTTTTAAACGCTGCCGTAATCAACAGGACATTCATATACTCATCATTGATATGAAAGACAATTTCTCAACCCGGTCTGATTTGTATGCCAAATTCAGGCCTACTTATCCTGACGAACTATTTTCATTTTTAATTACGCAAGTACCGCAGCGAGACACGGCCTGGGATTGTGGTACCGGCAATGGGCAGGTTGCAGCCGAGTTAACAATATTCTTTAAACAGGTACAAGGAACCGACATCAGCCAATCGCAACTGGACAACGCCGTGCAATTACCAAACATTGTTTATACCCAACAGCTGGCCGAGCATACCAATTTTGCAGATGAAAGCTTCGACCTCATTACCGTAGCCCAGGCTATCCATTGGTTTAAGTTTGATGAGTTTTACAACGAGGTTAAACGGGTGCTGAAGCCGCAAGGCATTATAGCGGTAATGGGATACGGTGTTATCAGCATAACGCCGGAGGTTAATACCGTTGTTGATAAACTGTATACCGACATTATTGGCCCCTATTGGGATAAAGAGCGCAGGTATATTGATGAGCATTATCAAACCATCCCTTTTCCGTTTAAAGAAATTAATTGTCCATCTTTCAACATCACCCGGCACTGGACCGCCGACCATTTAATTGGCTACCTCGAAACATGGTCGGCCGTAAAGCATTACCAGCAACAAAACGGCACTAACCCGTTAGATTTGATTAAACATGACTTGCACCGGGCTTGGGGCGACGCGGATGGACGAACAGTAACCTTCCCGGTTTTGTTGCGGGTGGGAAAATTGTAAGCTTAGATAGATGTACGTTGTAATAATTGCTTCCCAGCAGGCAAACAAATAATTGCTTAAATCATTACTTACAGAAATACAGCAAGTTGTTTTGTGCAGATTTATGAATTTTAATACTATTGAGTTAGTTTATTTGTAAATTTTATGATTTAAATCAAATTAACTAACCATTTTAATTAAGTACAATGTAAATTGCGCTTACATTTGCATCGTTCAAATCAAAAATGACTAACACCGAAAATACTCAAAA
>CAJYSL010000328.1 GCA_913777515.1 uncultured Mucilaginibacter sp. | reverse complement strand
CTATTGTTAACCTGGATAAATCCGAAGCCAGAAAAACCATTACCGACTACCTTAAAAACATGAAGCCCTATGCTTTTGAGTGTAACTTTAAGCAGGATACCTCATCCATCCTGAAAGACAATAAATTTATCACCCGCACCGGCGCAAAATTGTGGTACAACTCGCTTTGGGCATCCTTGAATGCCGGGCACGAAGACGATTTGGCCGTTGAGCAAGGCAACACTAAAGACAGCTGGGACTGGCTGATTGCCCATGGCGCCACTATTTTACAAACCGACCGCCCAAAGCAAATGCTGCAGTACTTAAAAGAAAGAAAAGAGCATCAATAAGCAATTCAATTATATCTGCTAAATAATATCAAGGAGCTGTATTGTGCACTCTTTCAAAAGCGTCTTTAATAATGAGGACGCTTTTTTGTTTATTATATTACGGGTTCAATAGTATCAATGTAATAAGGGCCGATAATCAAATCAGTCTGTTATTTAACTATTAGTGTAACGCTGTTATTACACAAAGCGTCTACGTTCTTGTGTGCTTTATGTGTAGCTTAACCTCACAATTTTTGCATAACTCTTATGAGTTATGCAATCTGATACACAAACGGCTGTAATCTTTTTAAAAATTTAAAAAAGTTTGCTTTGTTATCAGAAATAAACTAAATATGTAAATCTTTAATTTTCTTAGTCAATGTCGCAAAACATATCTGCTTTGGTAAATAATGCCAAGGCGATTAAATGTCTATACTATAATGAAGCGCTTTCCAGTTCAGATATAAGCAATTATATCGGGAAGAGCATTCCGCATGCTATTAAAGTACTAAACGAGTTAATTAAAGAAGGGTACGTGATTGAGAAAGGCTACGCCAGTTCGAGCGGCGGGCGCAAACCTTTGCAGTACTCACTGATACCCGATACACATTACATCGTATCAGTAGCCATCAGCCAGTTTTACATCCAGATAGGCATATTGGACATGAACAACCGTTTTGTGGCCGACATCGTGCAACACGAACTGGAACTGTATGATTTAAAGGCTGACAACCTGATTGCTGAAATCGAAAAATACATTACGCAGTCGGGTATCAACAGCAGCAAAATATTAGGGGTAGGCGTAACTATGCCCGGTTTTATCGACCCTGTAAAAGGTATCAACTATACCCATTTAGATTGTAAAGATACCTCGCTGGTAGATTATATGCAGCAGGCACTATCGTTGCCGGTATTTATCGAAAACGATTCGACCGCCATTGCCTTAGGCGAGCAAAAGTTTGGCGCTGCCATGTACCAGGATGATGCCATGGTGATTAATCTGGGCTGGGGTATAGGTTTGGGCATGATTGTAAACGGCGAAATTTTTAGAGGCCATAGCGGTTTAGCCGGCGAGTTTAGCCATATTCCGTTAATTAAAAATGGTAAACTCTGCAAATGTGGTAAGCATGGCTGCTTAGAAACCGAAGCATCGTTAATTGCCATCATCTCTAAAGCCAACGAAGAGATTGCACAAGGGCAACGCAGCAGCCTGGCTAATTACGAAACCATTGATGCTGATGCCATCATTAATGAGGCTGTTAAAGGTGATATGCTTTCGGTAAAACTGATATCCGAAGCGGCTTATCACATCGGGCAGTGTTTAGCTATACTCATTCATATCATGAATCCGGCTATCATCATTTTTAGCGGTAAGGCCAGTGTAATTGGCCGGTTATGGATGGCGCCAATACAGCAGGCCATTAATGAGCATTGCATACCGCGTTTGGCTGCGTATACCGAACTGGTGATATCTAACCTCAACGCCAACGCGCAGCTGATAGGAGGTGCCGTATTGGTGGTAGAAAGTATTGGCAAATTGCTTGGCGACAAAATTGAAGCCTTAAATAAAGAACTGGACATTAATCAATAATATATACGAATGGCGATACAAATGCACGGCAGGCGGTTAACCAAAGCACTTATTTTATCGGCTTTGTTGTTTGCCGGTCACGCTAAAGCGCAGATACACGAAAATTCAAAAAAGTACGAAGCCCCTATCGACCCGGCTGTTCAAACTAAGCTTGCCCATTGGCAAGACCTTAAATTTGGTTTGTTCATGCACTGGGGCACCTACTCGCAGTGGGGCGTGGTTGAAAGCTGGAGCATTTGCCCCGAAGATGAAGGCTGGACGCAGCGCAAAGGCCCGTACAGCGCCACCTATAATGGCTATAAACAGGCTTACGAAAACCTGCAAAAAACATTTAACCCGGTTAAGTTCAACCCCGAAAAATGGGTAGCGGCTGCCAAAAACGCCGGAATGAAATATGTGGTTTTTACCACCAAACACCATGATGGTTTTGCCATGTTTGACACCAAGCAGTCCGACTACAAAATCACCGACCCTAAATCGCCGTTTGCAACCAACCCTCGTGCCAACGTTACCAAAGAAATTTTTAACGCTTTCCGTAAGGAAAACTTCATGATTGGTGCTTATTTCTCTAAGCCCGACTGGCACTCGCCTGATTATTGGTGGCCATACTTTCCGCCTAAAGACCGCAACGTAAATTACGACCCGGCTAAATATCCTGAACGCTGGAACAAGTTTAAAGATTTTACCTATAACCAAATCCAGGAGTTGATGACCGGTTACGGCAGTGTGGACATTTTGTGGCTTGATGGCGGATGGGTGCGGCCTAAAGCCACCATTGACACGGCTATCGACTGGCAGCGCGGCATCAAATTTAACCAGGATATTGATATGCCTAAAATTGCGGCGATGGCCCGCAAGCACCAGCCCGGCCTCATTGTGGTAGACCGTACCGTGCCTGGCCAATATGAAAACTACACTACGCCCGAGCAGCAAGTGCCTGATAAACCGGAAGGTTTCCCGTGGGAAAGCTGTATTACCATGGGAAACTCGTGGAGCTATGTTCCCGGCGATACTTACAAATCAACGCATGATATTGTGCAACTGCTGGTTAAAATCGTGTCGCGCGGTGGTAACCTGTTGATGAATATTGGCCCCGGCCCTGATGGTGACTGGGACCCTGAAGCTTACAAGCGTCTGGCCGGTATTGGTGCCTGGATGAAAATTAATGGCGAGGGTATTTATAACTCACAGGCTATAGCGCCTTACTCAGAAAATAATGTGTTTTATACGCAGGCTAAAAATAAATCGGCCATATACGCTTACGTGCTTGGCGACAAAGAAAACGTAACGTTGCCGGCTACGCTGGAATTTAAAATCGACAGTCCTAAAAAGCTGAAAAAGGTAAGCTTGTTAGGTTCGTCGCAAAAAGTACAGTGGCAGCAGCAGGCAGGCGCGGTTAAGGTAACCATACCGGCAAGCCTTCGCGATGGCGGCGGTTTAAAACAGGCAGCAGCCTTTAAATTGGCTTATAATTAATACGTAAAAACATAACGGTTCAACATCATAATTACACATTGCAGAGAATAGAAATATGCATCAATTAAATTTCCGGTATCAACAATACAAAAAAACTTTACTAACCGCGGTAGCTTGTCTGGGTGTTTTGCTCACTGTAAAAGCACAAACCTCGGTGGAATTGAACAGCGGATGGAAATGCGCCCCTGTTAAAGAAGTAAATGTTGACGGAACTGCTGTTTCTAAATCAAGTTATAGTGTTGCCGGATGGATGCCAGCTACCGTGCCCGGTACGGTATTAACCACCTTGTTGAACAACCACAAAGTGCCCGACCCTTTTTACGGCATGAACAACGAGCGGATAAAAGATATCTTTTATACCGGTCGCGATTACTACACTTATTGGTTTGTCAATAATTTTAAAGCGGTTACCCCTCAAAACGGTGGCCAGGTTTATTTAAACCTGCGCGGCATCAATTACAGTTGCGACATTTTTTTTAACGGGCGTAAGCTTAATCCAAAAACGCACTATGGTATGTTTTTGCGCCAGTCGTACAATATTACTTCCCTACTCGACCAATCGGGTAATAACCGGTTAGCGGTGGTAGTTTACCCGCCCGACCCGGTGGGTAACCCTAATGGTGGCCAAGGAGGCGATGGCCGTATAGGCAAAAACGTAGGCTTGCAATATACCGCCGGCTGGGACTGGATACAACCTATGCGCGATCGCAACACCGGTATATGGGATAAGGTAACCATCCAAACTACGGGCAAAGTGAAAATCAATAACCCGCATGTGGTGACGCTGGTACCGGGTGTACGCAAGGTAGGAGGGGTACAACAGCCTGCTATCATCAAGGCCTCTGCTGAGTTACAAAACCCGCTGCCTTCGCCGGTAAGTGGTACGCTGCAATACACCATTAATGGTAATCGTGTTAGTCAAAAGGTAACACTTAAAGCCAACTCGGTGACTGAAGTAAACCTGGCCGATGTAATACTAAAGAACCCGGTTTTGTGGTGGCCGAACGGTTACGGCGATGCCCATTTGTATCCATCACAAATTCAGTTCATAACCAGCGATAACAAACTGTCGGACCAGCAAAATATCAATGTAGGTGTTCGCGAAATACAAACCAGCTGGAATAGCCACACCAACAGTCGCGAAATTGCGGTTAACGGGCAAAAAGTATTCATTAAAGGCGGCAACTGGATTATTTCGGATGCCATGCTGCGTTTTACCGATGCCCGTTACGATGCCGAGGTTCGCTTTCATAAAGATATGAACCTGAATTTAATTCGGATTTGGGGCGGCGCTATTGTAGAGCGTCCGGAGTTTTACAATGCCTGCGACAAGTATGGCATGCTGGTATTTCAGGATTTCTGGATATCGGGTGATGCCGATGGCAAGTGGCTCGACCCATTGAAAGCCGAAGACCAATGGACCCGCCGTAAATACCCTGATGACCATCAGTTATTCTTACGTTCGGCAGCCGACCAGGTAAAAATGGTGCGTAATCATCCGTCGTTAGCAATCTGGTGCGGCGGTAACGAAATTACCCCACCCGAGGACATTTTGTTGCCATTGCGCGATTCCATCATTCCTAAACTCGACGGTACCCGTTGGTTTGTAGAGTATTCTAACTCCGATAAAATGTCGTTGAATACTTTAGGTGGTAATGGTGATGGGCCTTACGGCATACAGCCACTGTCAACATTCTGGCAAACACGTACGTTCCCATTTAACTCCGAAATCGGTTCGGTAGGTGTTAGTGATTACGAGTCGCTAAAACGTTTCATCCCCGAAAAAAACATGGTAGCGCCGCAATATTCTGCCGAAAAAAATACCTCGAAAATAGACTCAGTTTGGGATTACCATAAATACATTGGCTATGATGCTTCGATTGAGCCTTATGGCAAAGCAAAAGATGCGGAGGATTTTGCCACCAAAGCACAACTGGTAAACTACGACCAGTACCGCGCCCTGATGGAAGGCTTTAGCTCGCACATGTGGGATTGGTATACCGGAGTTATCATCTGGAAAACACAAAACCCATGGACAGCCATGCGTGGGCAGATGTATGATTATTATCTGGACCCTAACGCTTGTTTATATGGTCTGCATAACGGCAGCGAACCCTTGCACGGTATGTACAACCCCATTACCGGTGTGGTTGGGGTAGTCAATAACACCTTTGAAACCAAGCGCGATTTAATGCTGGTGGTAAAAACACACGACATGAAAGGCGCCGATAGTTTAATTACACAGGTGGTTATTGAAATACAGCCGTCATCGAGCAAAAACTTTTTGCCGATCAAAACCACCATTGATAAACTGGCTAAGGATGAAGGTGTGTTTTTGTCTGTCCAGTTATTAGACCTTAATAAAAACGTGCTGAGCAACAACACTTACTGGCTGCCTGATGCCGAGGGCAACTATTCGGGTTTAAAGCGTATGCCGGCCTCGCAGCTCAAGGTAGCCAGCAGACGTCTTAATGCAGGCAAGGTAGAGGTTACGTTAACCAACCCGTCAAAAGCGCCGGTGGCATTTTTTAACCGGGTGTCGTTGATAAATAGTAGCACTAAAAAAAGAGTTTTACCGGTTTTTTATTCCGATAATTACGTCTCGGTTTTACCCGGCGAACAGCGCAAAATCGTTTTAGATTACGAACCAAAGGACGCCGGTCAGCAAAATATGCTGTCGGTAAGCGGCTGGAATTTGCCGGAGCAACTGTTGCCCATAGCCAACTAAAAACATTACATGCATTCAACTTATTAGATATACGATTTTATATGGCACGTTTAAATCTTTTAGAAGAAACCCGGTATGAGAAACTTCCGGTAAATGTTTATCCAAACCAGAAAGAAGCTTCTAAACGGGTAGCGCAAAGAATTGCCGGCCTG